>DQVG01000119.1 GCA_015661865.1 Desulfurobacteriaceae bacterium | reverse complement strand
TTTTCTAAATTACAAACTGTAAGCTTTAAAATTATGGATATATATGAAACTTGGGGATATGAGGCTTTAATCCCTCCGGATATTGATTTTAAAAGTACTTTTAATGTTAAAGAGGAAGAATTATTTAGATTTTTAGATAAATTTTCTGGAAAGACCCTAGTACTTAGACCCGATTTTACCCCTCAAATAAAAAAATATGTTTTATTTTTAGAAGAAAAACTTTATCCTTTAAGGTATTACTACTTTGGAAATATATTTAGAGATTATAAACACAAAAGACAAAACTTTGTTACCGGAGTAGAGCTAATAGGTTGTAATGAGCAAGAAGCAGATGGAGAGGTTCTATCTATTTTGCACCTTATATTAAATTTAGCCTCCACTTCTTTTCAAGTAGATATTGGACATACTCTCTTTTTAGAAGGTCTTTTTGAAGAACTTGAAAAGGTTTTAGATCCAGAAAGCATCCTTTTATTAAAAGAAATTTTTAAAAGAAAAGAAATTACTCACTTAGAAGCTTTTGTAGAAAGTAAAAAATTAGATTCAAAATATAAAGATACTATAAACTTTGTATTAAATGCTTACGGGGATTTAGAAATTTTAAAAAAAGCTAAAAAATTTGCTTTAAATGAGAAAATGGAAAATGCTCTTTATGATTTAGAAAAAGTTTATAAGGTTTTAAAAAATTATGAAATAAAAACTAATTTAGTTTTTGATTTAAGTGAAATTCGAGGAATGGACTATCATAAAGGTATTATCTTTGAAGCCTTTTTAACTTCTTATCCCTTTCCAATAGCAAAGGGCGGAAGATATTATGTTAAAGATAACATAGGAGCCGTGGGATTTACTTTGGATTTAGAATCTTTCTTACCCTTTGTAAAGGATATAAGACCAAAAAAATTAAAAATATATGTCTTAGACAATACCAAAGAGAAAAATTTAGCTCAAAAACTAACTTCTTACTTAAGAGAGAAAGGCTATATAGCAAGTAGAGATATTATAAAAAGAGATAATAAAATAAGCTTGGAAATTGCTAAAAAGAAAAACTGGGATTTTGCAATAGTTTTAAAAGAAAAGGAATTTAATTTAATTCCTTTAAAAGGTAATAAAAAGGAGTTTTCTAGATTAGAAAATTTAGTAAAAAGTTTTTTTAAGGAAAGGTTTTATACTAGATAAAGCTCTATTAAAATTATCTAAGATAAAATTTTAATCTTAAGATGATAAAATTATACTTCAAACATCTCAGCTACTAAAAATTTATTTTCTCATATAAACAAAGGAGTTTGCACTTATGATTTATCTAATTTCCTTTATCATAGCTGTAGGGATTTTAGTTACTATTCATGAGCTTGGTCATTTTCTTATGGCTAAACTTTTAAAAATAAAAGTAAAAGTTTTTTCTATAGGATTTGGACCTTCTTTAATTGAAAAAAAATGGGGGGAAACAACCTATAAAATATCTTTAATCCCCTTAGGGGGATATGTTAAATTTGAAAATGAAAGAGACTTTTTCCAAAAGGAAGCCTGGTATAAAAAAGTTTTAGTAGTATTAGCCGGTCCTTTGGCTAATATATTATTTACCTATTTTGCTTTTGTATCTTTATTTTATTTTTATCATAAAACTCCTCAATTTACCCAAAACCAACCTATATTTTTTACTCTAAATACTACAAGTAAATATGCAAAATATAACAATGAAAAAGTTTTAAAAGTAAATGAAATTCCTGTAAAAAAATATTTGGATGTAGAAAAGTTAAATCTTAAACCTCCTTATAAAGTTACGTTAGCAAACAATATAACTTTAAATGTAGATAATAAAAAATATATTGTTCCTTATATGCCTCCAGTTGGGATAATTGAAAATAATACTCCTTTAGCAAAATATGGTTTATCTGGAAAAATAAAGATTCTTTCTATTAACAATAAAACTGTAAAAAGCTGGTTTGATATTAGTTTTTATAAAAAACTATTTTTAGAAAATTCTTCGAAAATAAGCTTAAAAGTTTTTTCTTATAAAGAAAATAAAACCAAAACTTTTACTTTGAATTTAAAATCTAATCATACTTTGGGAATAAAGTATGATCTTAAATATGTTCCTCAAAGAATATCATTTATAGAAGCTAATAAACTTGCCTTTAAAGCTTTAAAAGAATATACAAAAAAAATGTTTGAGTTCTTTGAAAAAATTGTTAAAAAACCGGACAATTTGCAAAATAGCTTAGGAGGACCTATAAGCATAGCTCATATTTCCGGAAAGGCTCTTAAAGCTGGCCAAGAATCTTTTATTTTCTTTTTAGCTGTATTAAGTTTGCAACTTGGAATCTTAAATTTACTTCCTATTCCAATGTTAGATGGAGGACACTTAGTTACCTTTTTAATAGAAGGTATTATTAGACGTCCTATCCCAGAAAAAATAAGATATGAACTTCAATTTTTTGGATTTTTAATTATTATCTTTTTAACAATTTTAGCCTTAAAGGCCGACTTTAGTAGGTATATTTTTAAAAAATAGACACTTTTTATTCTTTTTTCAATTTATCTATAGTTTCTTCTAACTTTTTAGCCACCTTATCTGTAAAACCAGTTACATAGTATCTTAAATTTCCATTTTTATCAAAAATAAACATTTGAGGAATAAAATCATTTTTTGTATATACATTTAAAATGGCCCAAGCTCTTTCTACATTTTTTGAAACAGGAACAATAGGATAATCTATATTAAGTTCCTTTTTAAAAGATCTTAAAATATTTGCATGGGATCTTGGAATATCTATATTAAGTGCAATAATTTTAAAGTTTCCCTTCTCCTTTCTGTAAAGCTCTCCTAAATATTTAGCTTCTAGCAAGCAAGACGGACACTCTGTAGAGAAAAATATTAATACCACGGGATAGCCTTTATAATTTTTTAAGGAATGGGTTTTATTATCTATATCTTTAAACTCCATATTAGAGAGATCTTGAAGTAATGCATTTTTAGAATTTTGAGAGCTAAGTTTATTTTCTGTTAAACCTTCTTGTTTACATCCTAGGTTTAAACTTATTCCAAAAATTAAAAATAAGGTTAAAGGGACTAAAAACCTTTTCATAGATTCCTCCTTTAAGTCCTGTGATCTTTCAGGAATATTAGTCTATTTTATCATAAAAATAATATATTCAAATGTTAAATTTTAATAAGAGTAACCTTTATATTTTTTTTATAAAGTTCATTTAAATGATAATCTAGTTTTTGAGCTTCTATATTTTCTTTTATTTTAGAAAAAGGATATTTTCTTTGAATTAAGCGGAAGAGTATTTTTTTAGGAGAGGTATAAAGAACTATATTTATAGAATCTTTTGTAGAAACTAAATGAGAAGCTACACCTTCTAAGATAAAATTTTCTTTATGTTTAAAAAACTCTTTAAATTTTTCTTCATTTACAACAAAACTTTTTCTTTTTTTATCATAAAAGGAATAAAGCTTATACTTTTTTACCACAAAGCTTTGAGAGTATACTTTTATACCTTTTAATATTTTTTTTAAATATTTTCTTTTTAAAAATTTTGGAAGTTTTTTACCTTTAAATAACTTTTCTATCAGATAATCTTCTATTTTGTATTTCCTAAGAAAAAAGAAATTATTTTTTAAAAAGTGAGCCAGGGTAGACTTTCCTACCCCGGCCACACCAGAAATTATTATTTTCATTACTCTTTTACAACTTCTTCAGGATCGGCTATTCTACCAAAAACGGCAGAAGCTGCAGCTACCGCGGGAGAAGCTAAATAAACTTCACTTTCTGGATGTCCCATTCTCCCTTTAAAGTTTCTATTTGTAGTAGCCACAGCTCTTTCCCCCTTAGCTAAAACTCCCAGATGTCCCCCAAGACAAGGTCCACAAGTTGGAGGACATATTACACAGTTTGCATCTAAAAAAATATCTAAAAGACCTTCTTCTTTAGCTTGTTTATAAACATTCCAAGAACCTGGGAAAATTAAACATCTAACATAAGGATGAACCTTTTTTCCTTTTAAAACTTGAGCTGCTACCCTCAAGTCTTCTATTCTACCATTTGTACAAGATCCTATTACTACTTGATCTATAGTAATATCTGTAAGTTCCTTAGCAGGCTTTATATTAGAAGGAAGATGAGGACAAGCAACTATTGGATCTATTTGAGATACATCAATTTCTATAATCTCATCATACCTTGCATCTTCATCACTTTTAAAAATAGTATAAGGTCTTTTTGCTCTAAATCTTACATACTCTATAGTTTTTTCATCTGGAGGGATTATACCCGCTTTTGCACCCGCCTCTATAGCCATATTCGAAATTGTAAATCTTTCATCCATAGATAATTCCTCTATTGCAGGACCTGTATGCTCCATTACTTTATATAAAGCTCCATCTACTCCAATTTTTCCAATAACATATAAAATATAGTCCTTAGAAGTTACCCACCTTTTTCTCTTTCCATAATAATAAAACTTAATAGTAGATGGTACCCTAAACCAAACCTCTCCAGTTGCCCAAGCATAAGCCATATCTGTAGAACCCACTCCCGTAGCAAAAGCTCCCAAAGCCCCATAAGTACATGTATGCGAATCTGCACCTATAATAACTTCTCCTGGAAGAGCCAACCCTTCTTCCGGTAAAATAACATGCTCAATTCCACATTTCCCTTGTTCAAAATACCATTTTATATTGTGCTTTCTAGCAAAATCTCTAACAAGCTTACATTGCTCAGCAGCCTTAATATCTTTATTTGGAGTAAAATGATCTGGAACCAAAGCAATTCTTTCATTATCAAAAACATCAACCTGTAACTTTTCAAATTCTTTTATAGCAATAGGAGCTGTTATATCATTTGCTAAA
>DQVG01000131.1 GCA_015661865.1 Desulfurobacteriaceae bacterium | reverse complement strand
CGGTGTATTTTCCACATAGTTTTATCAAACCTTCTGTTCCTAATTTTGAAAGCCAAGAACTATTAAAAACTGCTACGGTTTTTTTAGGGTCCAAAATTTTAAAAGCTTGTTCGGTATAGGTTTGAGCATTTTTTCTTACCTCTTCTTCACTTAAAGGAGGTCTTACTTTATTTCTTCCACTTGGATCTCCAATTTTAGCGGTAAAATCTCCAACAATAAAATAAACCGTATGGCCTAACTCTTGAAAATCCCGAAGTTTCCACAAAAGAACGGTATGACCTAAATGCAAATCTGGAGCTGTAGGATCAAACCCGGCTTTTACTATTAAATTTTTTCTTTTTAATTTTTCTTTAAGTTCTTCTTCTTCAATAATTTCTACTGTTCCCCTTTTTATAATTTCAAAGTCCTTATTCATTTTTACTCTCCATTAAAAGATATTTTATAGATAAATTTTTTTACAATTTTGTTGTTACTATCTAAAATAAAACATTTTGGGGTATGTTTTTTAATTTCATTTTCCTCTAATTCTACATAAGAAACTATTATTATTCTATCTCCTACCTGAACTTTCCTAGCAGCTGCTCCATTTAAAGCTATTTCTCCTTTTTCTCCAGGAATTATATATGTAGAAAATCTTTCTCCATTATTAATATTATAAATATCTACCTTTTCAAAAGGCATAAGACCAGTTTCTTTTAATATATCTTTATCTATTGAGATGGATCCTTCATATTCTAAATTAGCTTGAGTGACTTTGGCTCCATGTAATTTTATATTTAAAAATGTACGTTTCATTTTTCCCCTCTCATGATAAAATTATTTAATCAAAATTATTAAATTTTTTAAACCAAATTATTTGAAATCCTAAAATGATGCGAAATATTTCAAAAAGGGAAGCTAGAATTTTTAGGTTTATAATTATACCTGTTTTAATTTTTACTTTAATTATCTGGGGTTCATTTTTTGCATTTTTGAATAATTTTAAAGTAAAAACCCAAATGTTTTTGAACAAATATTTTATAAATAAAACTTGTATAACTGATAATGTTACCAATATAAAAAATAAAAATCATAAAATAACTAATTTTTTAACTTCTTCAAGTGCAAACCCTTACCTTTCTTCCAAAAAGTTTCTTGAAAATAAAACATTTAACTTATTTCCTTCAAGTTATTTAGAAAATTATTTTAATAGTTTATTTATTTTTGCTTTATCATTAGCCATGGCTGTATATGTACTTGGTTTGTTTTTAATATATTTAACCGCTACTTATGTTTCAAAGGAAAAGGAAAAAAGTATAAAAAAATTTCTAGAAAATTTAAAATTAATTTGCTTTAACGAAAATAAGTTAGATAGTAATTTATTTAACGAAATTGTTAAACTTGTATTTTACGATCCTCTTACCCATGCTTATAATAGAAAATACTTTTTTTATATTTTAGAAAAGGAAGTTGAAAGAGCAAAAAGATTTAATCATCCCTTATCTTTAATTTATATTGATTTAGATGATTTTAAAAAAATAAATGATACCTATGGACATTTAGTAGGAGATGAGCTTTTAAAATTTTTTTCAAGTTTAATTTCAAGAAATATAAGAAAAGTAGATATATTTGCAAGATTGGGAGGCGAGGAATTTGCAATATTATTACCTGAAATGGCCTTAGAAGATGCGGTAAAAGTAGCTAATAAAATTTTAAATCTTATAAAAAATGCAAATTTTAAAAATATAAAACTTTCAGCTTCTATAGGAGTTACTACTTTAAAAGAAAATGATACTCCAAAAAGCTTTTTAAAACGGGCAGATAAAGCAATGTATTTAGCAAAAAAATCTAGGAAAGGCAAAATAAAAATTTTATAAAAAAGATTTGAAAATATCTTTTTATTTTTGATAAACTATAATTTAGTAATTTAATATAATTTAATAAATTAATCAAAAGACGAGGTAAACTATGAGGGCAAAAGTAGAATCTTTCGAAATAGATCATGATAAACTCATGCCACCTTATGTAAGAGTTTCAAAGAAAATCAAAACTCCCAAAGGGGATGATATAACTTGTTATGATTTAAGATTTACTTATCCTAACTTAGAGTTTATTTCTCAAAAAGGTATTCATTCTTTAGAACATATTTTAGCCTATAGACTAAGGGAACACTATGACAAACCCATAATAGATATATCTCCGATGGGTTGTAGAACAGGCTTTTATATTTCAGTAATAGGAAAGGAAGATTCAAAAGGTTTACTTAAAGCCGTAAAAAAAGCTCTTTTAGATGTTTTAAAAGAAAAAAAAGTTCCAGGAAGTAGAAAAAAAGAATGTGGAAATTACAAAGAGCACTCTTTAAAAGAAGCTAAATTTTGGGCCTTAAAATTTCTTCTTCATAATTTACTTTTAAATGCTGCCAAAAAAGGTAAAGTATTAAATAAGGAAAAGCTCTATAAAGAATTTAATATAAGTTCTACTTATTTTAAAAGATTATTTTCCAAGGTTCTTAATCACATTGATAAGGTAGAAAAAGAAAAACATAATATTAGATTATCAGTTTTATTTAAAAATCCTACAGATTTAACTTTAAAAGAATTAAAAAATACTTTTAAAGATTATGAAGAAACATTAAAAAATGTTCCAAAAATAAGTAAATAGAGGTTTTTATGAGTAAATGTGTTCGCTGTGGAGCTTGTAGAGTAGTATGTCCGGTTTTTGAAGCTGTTAAAACAGAAGGTTCTTCTCCAAGAGGAAAAATAAATTTAATTTATTCTCTTTTAGAAGATAAAGTATCCTTGAAAAAAACAAAAAATTATCTTTATATGTGCACTTTATGTCAAGCTTGCGAAAATGTTTGTCCCAATAAAGTACCTTATAAAAAGCCTTTATTAAAAGTTAGGGAAATTATAAGTAAAAAAGGTTTATTTGATATAAAGAAAAAAATTCAAGTAGAATTTGTTAAGCATAAAAATATTTTAAAGTTAGCTTCTAAGTTTCAATATATTTTTAAAAATTTTTTAGAGAAAGATTTATTAAAAACTGGACTTTTAATAAAACTACCTCCTTCTCAATTTATCCCCAAATTTTCTGAGGAAAAATTTTTTTTAGAGGATAACTTTTTTAAATCTTCTTTAGCTAAAAATTATCTAAAATACTTTAATGTTTATGAAGATGAAGAAAAATATGTAATATCTCCCAGGGATAATAACTATAAAAAACAAGTTCTCTTTTTTGTTGGATGTGCTTTAAACTATTTTTATCCAGAAATAGCTTTAGATACTTTATTTATTTTGACCTATTTTAAATACAAGGTAATTATTCCTAAAAAACAAGTATGTTGTGGAGCAAGTGCCTACTTTTCGGGTCTAAAAAAAGATTTTGAAAACTTTAAAAAGGAAAACGAAGATATTTTTAAAAAATATAAAAATGATTATGATTTTATAGTTACTTCCTGTGCCACGGGAAATGGTATACTGAAAAAAGTCTATAACTTAGAAACATATTTAATATCTCAAGTAATTTATGAAAATTTGGAAGAAGATCTGCTTTATCCTTATGCCACCAAAGTAGCTTATCATTATCCTTGTCATTTTATAAGAGGTCTTTCTTTAAAGAAGGATTTAATAGAAAATATTTTTAAAAAAGTAAAAAATGTAGTTTTACTTTCTTGGGAAAAAGAAGATACCTGCTGTGGAATGGCGGGTAGCTTTAAAATTTCCTATCCAGAAATTTCTGAAAATATTTTAAAAAGTAAAATGGAAAATCTAAAAACTATCCAACCTCAAGTATTAGCTACTGAGTGTCCCGGATGTTTAATGCAATTAGCAGAGGGTATTGAAAGGTATGGAGATTATCCTTTAAAAATAAAGCATATTGCTAGTTTCATAAAAGAAGCTTTAGAAAATAAGTTATATTCTTAAAATGCAAAATTTTCTTTATTTCATTTTAATTCATTTTAAACATTGAAATATAACTTCTTAACTTCACCTTCATTTTTTACGGAGGATTTTGTGAAAATTAATTTTGATGTTTTTAAAGATAAAAATATTTTGATAGGAATTTGTGGATCTATAGCAGCCTATAAAGTTTTAGATTTAATCAGAATGTTAACAAAAGAAGGAGCGAATTTAAAAGCTGTCCTTACCCAAGAAGCAAAAAATTATATCCCTTTATATACTTTAGCTGCTTTTACAAAAAATAAAGTTTATACAGACTTTAGCTCAAGCTTAGAAGGGGAAATTCCCCATATAGATCTAGCTAACTGGGCAGACGCTTTCTTAATAGCACCTGCAACAGCTAATACTATTTCAAAAATAGCTTGTGGAATAGCAGATAACTTATTAACAAATATCGCCTTAGTTTTAGGTAAAGGTTTAATAGCCCCAGCTATGAATACAAATATGTATTTAAATCCTTTTTTTCAAGAAAATTTAAAAAAAGTATCAAAGCACTTTAAAATTATTGAAGTTCAAGAAGGTAAATTAGCTTGTGGAGAAGAAGGAAAAGGTAAATTAGCTAAACTAGAACAAATATATTGGGAACTAAAATCTTATCTTCTTCCGAAACCTTTTGAAAATAAATTAGTTTTAATATCTACAGGACCAACAAAAGAATATATAGATCCCATAAGATTTATATCTAATGATTCTTCAGGAAAGCTGGGATATCACCTAGCTCATATCTTTGCCTCTTTAGGAGCCAAAGTAGTTCTAGTTTCCGGAGTAGATTTTAAAGATCAAATCTATTTATCAAATATTAATTTCTTTTATACTCCCACTACCCAAAAAATGTTTGAAACCTTAAAAAAACATATAGAAAAGGCTGATATTTTTATAAGTGCTGCTGCAGTATCTGACTTTAAAGTTGAAAATTTTTCTAAGAAAAAAATAAAAAAGAAAAAAGAACTTACTTTAAAACTAAAGGAAAACATCGATATTTTAAAAACCCTTTCAAAAAATAAAAAACAAAATCAAATTTTTGTCGGATTTTCCTTAGAAACAAACGATATATTAAAACATGCCCAGGAAAAGCTAATGAAAAAAAATCTAGATCTAATAATTGCAAATTATTACAAAGGAATGGGTAAAGATAAACTTTATAATGTTATTTTCTTAAGTAAAGATGGAATATTAAAAGAATTTAAAGAAATTTCCAAAGAAAACTTTGCCGTAGAACTTGTAAATTGCCTCCTAAACTTTAAGACATTAAATAATATTTCATAAAAAAAACTGTCTTACAATATCTAAACATTTTCTCTTAAAAATCCTTATTAAAGGAAAATATATAGATTTTATCAAAATTAAAAATAATTAATATTACTAAACGATCTTCGAGGAATAAGTTAAAAGTGCTAAGCTTATAAACTATTGTTTTAAAAGCCATTACAAACATATATTAAAAAAATTAAACATGCAGAGGGTCTCAAAAATTTAAAACAGTTATTAAAATTATTTAAAATTTAT
>DQVG01000072.1 GCA_015661865.1 Desulfurobacteriaceae bacterium | reverse complement strand
TTTAATATAATAGGATTTTCCCTTTCTATAAAAATATAATGTTTCTTATATCCCTTAGAATATCTTAAAGGTAAATACTCAAGGTAAATTTTCCCAAAAACTTTTTTACCTTCATCTACAAATTCTCCATCTCCTACATATTCATACTTTACTTTCTTTCCATTTATTTCTAAAAAATCTCCATATATAGTTAAGTTATCTCCAGGCAGACCTACTATTCTTTTTATATAAAATATACTTCTATCCTTGGGATAATAAAAAATAATAATGTCTCCTCTTTCGGGCTCTTTAAAACGATAGGAAATTTTTTCTCCTAAGACTAAGTCTCCTATAAGCAAAGTAGGTATCATAGAACCGCTAGGAATAAAGAAAAATTGAAAAACAAAATACTTTAAAAATAAAGCTATTCCTATGGCTATGAGCCAACCTTTTAACTCTTGCCAAAGTTTTTCTTTCTTTAAAAATTTCAAAACTTATCCCTCCAAAATCTTTAAAGCAGCTTTTATTCCATCTACAGCACTTGAAGTTATACCCCCAGCGTAACCTGCTCCTTCTCCAATAGCGTAAAGATTTTCTATGGGGGAATTATTTTTATCTAAGACCTGGTAATTTTCATTTCTCAAAATTTTAACTGGAGAAGAAGTTCTAGTTTCACATCCAATTATCAAAGTACTTTCTGAGACAAATCCTTTATATTTTTTACTCCAAGCTTTCAAAGCTATTTTTATAGGTACTAAAATAAAAGAAGGTAAAATTTCATCTAAGCGGGTTTCATATACTCCAGGTAAAGCATTAGTTTTGGGTAAATGACCTCTTATCATTCCTTTTAGAAAATCTGTCCCTCTTTGAGCCGGTAGAAGATAACTTTTTTGATTATTTGTAAATGCTTTTATTTCAAGTTCTTTTTGGAAAAGTAAGCTAAGAGCCCAAAGTTCCTTTTGAGGTAGTAAATAATTTACATTTTTATATAAATTTTCATATATTGGATAAAAATGAGAATTTTCTGGAATTTTTTCTAAGATTTTTTCAAAAAAGTGTTTATTTTCTTGAAGTTTTTTTGCAAAGTATTTATAAATATCTTTTTCAAAAATCTGAGTAACTACAGCGCTGTTTGCATAAGGTGTTTCTCTTAAATAGTTACTCATACCGTTAGTTAAATTACTATTTATCTCACTTGTTGCATTTAAAACTACCCCTCCAGGGCACATACAAAATGTAAAAACTCCCCTATTACCCATGTTATAAGTTAAATTATATTCTGCTGGAGGAAGTTTAGGATGTTTGTAATAGCTTTTGTAAAAAAGTTTATTAATATACTCTTGGCTATGTTGAATTCTTACTCCAATAGCAAAACCTTTAAAACTTAAATTTATATTTTTTTTATATAAAAGATAGTAAACATCTCTTGCAGAATGACCCGGAGCTAAAATGATTTTGTCAAAGTTTTCTTCATAAATTTTATTATTTTCTAAATCTTTTATATAAACTGTTTGTATTTTATTTTCTTTTAAAGAAAAGTCAAAAAATAAATTAGAAAATCTATATTCTACCTCTAAACTTTCTAATAGTTTTCTAAAATTTACTAAAACTTTTCTAAGCTTATCCGTTCCAATATGGGGATGGGATAAATATAAAATATCTTCAGGTGCCCCACATTTTACAAGGGTTTCAAAAATAAAACTTTTATATTCACTTTTTATTCGAGAATAAAGTTTCCCGTCCGAAAATGTCCCAGCTCCACCTTCTCCAAATTGAACATTAGAATTTTCATCTAATATTCTTTCTTTAAAAAATCTATCTATATCTTTTACTCTATTTTCAACCCGTCTTCCTCTTTCTAAAATTACAACTTGTTTACCGGCTAGGGCAAGGACATAAGCACAAAATAATCCAGCAGGGCCACTTCCTATTACTAATATTTTTTCTTTTTTTGCTTTTTTTATTTCTAAAGATACTTTCTTTTCCTCATAAGGTTTGGCATAACCTTTTTCTATAAGCTCATTTGCTAAATTTTCATCTAAATCCAATAAAAGACGGTAAAATATATGAGGGACCTTAAAACGAGCATCTATAGATTTTTTTAAAATTTTATAAGAAATATCTAAAGGAATATTTAAATCTTTAAAAATATCTTTTAATTCTAAATTTACTGGAACCTTTACTTCTAAGATAATCTTCATTTTTCATTCCCACAAAGTTTATTTTTTATAACTTTTATAACTTTTTCATAAACTTCCTCAAAACTTAAGTAAGAAGTATCAATATAAATAGCTCCTTTTGGAATAGTTAAAGGTGCTATTTTTCTTGTTTTATCTTCCAAATCTCTTTTTTCAATTTCTTCTTTTAATTTCTCAAAATTTACTTTAATTCCTTTTAAAATTAAATCCTTATACCTTCTTTTTGCTCTTTCTTCAACATTTGCGTCTAAATAAAACTTTATATCTGCATTTGGAAATACTACACTTCCGGTATCTCTACCTTCTATGACAACATTTTTACCTATGGCAAAATTTCTAATAAAATTATTAACAAAATCTCTAACTTTTGAATTTTTTGCTATTAAAGAAGCGATTTTTGAAACTTCCGGATGATAAATTTCACAAGTAATGTCAACTCCATTTAAATATATTTTTTCAAAATTTCCTTCAATATTTAATTGTATTTTATCCAAATGCTTTTCTATTTCCTGAAGATTTATATTATGCTTTAAAATATAATAAGCTAAGCTTCTATATATTGCACCTGAATTTATAAAAATAAATCCTAAATTTTTTGAAATTTTTTTTGCCAAAGTAGACTTACCCACTCCGGCAGGACCATCTATGGTAATAATCATTTTCTATACCTTGCTTAACTTTCTTGTTTCCTAGTATAACATATTCATATATTTTGTACGTTATTCAATAATTTATATAAATAAAAAAATTTTGAATAAATTAAAATATATTTAACTTTTTTAAACAATTTTCACAATAAAAAGGAGATTTTCTATCTACTTCAAAGATAGAGTTTGAAAAGCTCATAACACAAGTTTTATTTTCACAATGAGGTAACCCTAAAACGTGTCCTATTTCATGAAGAGCTTCTTTAATTATTCTTAAGTAATATAAATCTTTATCAAAAGATTCGCCATAAAAAGTAGGATCCAATCTATAAGTGGATATTAAAGCTCTTTTCCCTTTTATTTCCGCAAGACCAAATATAAAATTTAAATTATCTGCATATATATCTAAGGAAGTTATACCTAAAGTAATTCCATCTTTGAAAATAGGTAAGTTTTCTAAAAGAAGAGAGGCATTGTATTGCCTTCTAAAAAAATTATAAGCTGATTGGGGAACTTTCAATTTTGGTAGCACTTTTACCGATCCAAATATTTTACTTAGGGAAGATTTTAAAAACTCAATTTCCCCTTTCTTAAAATCATTAAATGGGGCTATATATATATTCATAGGTATCCCCTATTTAATAAGATGCAAAATTATAAGTGTTTTTTAAAAGAAAATCTTCTATCTTTTTAAAAATTTTAGAATTTGATAGTCCACAGTAATCTCTTACAATTTCTTGAGGACCATGGGGAGGAAAAAAGTCTTCTATTCCTATTTGTAAAAGAGGTTTATAAATATTTTCTTTATTTATAAATTCTAAAACTGCACTTCCAAATCCACCTAAAATAGTATTTTCTTCTACAGTAACTATTTTATTTGCATCTTTTGCTAAGTTTTTAAGTAATTTTTCATCTAAAGGTTTTATAAAACGAGCATTTACTAAAGTTATTTTTATATTATGTTTTTTTGATAATTTTTCACAAACCTCTTTTAATCTGTATACAAAATATCCTGTAGCAAGAACTAACAAATGAAAATCCCCTTTACCGTAAACTTTTTCTATTTCCCAAGAACCAATATCTATTTTCTTATAATCTTTATCAATCTCTACTCCAACAGCTTCTCCTCGGGGATATCTAATTGCAAATGGTTTATCGGAAACAATTGCAGTATACAAAAGATGCTTTAATTCATTTTCATCTTTTGGCGTAGCTACAACAAAGTTTGGAATATGTCTTAAATAACTTAAATCAAAAATACCATGGTGGGTAGGACCATCTTCCCCAACAATCCCGGCTCTATCTAAAACAAATACTACTGGAAGTTTTTGAAGAGCTACATCATGAATAAGTTGGTCATAAGCTCTTTGTAAAAAAGTTGAATAAATAGCAACAATAGGTTTTAATCCCTCTCTTGCTAGTCCAGCTGCAAAAACAACTGCATGCTGCTCTGCAATACCTACATCAAAATATCTTTCTTTAAATTTCTCAGCAAAACTTTTTAAACCTGTCCCCGAAGGCATAGCTGCAGTGATAGCAACTATATTTTTAAACTTTTCTCCAAGTTCACAAATATATTTTGAAAAAAATGAAGTCCAAGAAGGTACCTTTTTCTTTACAGGAAGATATATTTTTGGGGAAACTCCATGATACTTTTCAGGTAAGCTTTCAGCTTCTTTAAAACCTTTTCCTTTTGTAGTATATATATGAAGAAGTTTTGGACCTTCGATTTTTTTTAACCTTTCTAAAATTTCCACTAAATTTTTTATATTATGACCATCTATAGGTCCAAAATATTTAAATCCTAGCTCTTCAAAAAACATGCCAGGAGAAATTAAACCTTTAAAAGCAAAATCTTCTATCTTTTTTATTTTTTTTACAAATTCCTTTCCAAAAAATTTTGCTGTAAGATTTTCCAGTTTTCGTTTTAGTTTTCTTAAGTACTCATCCGTTAAGATTCTATTAAGATAATTAGATATAGCTCCCACATTTTTATCAATAGACATTTTATTATCATTCAAAATAACTAAAAGATCTTCCTTTAAATATCCAGCATTATTTAAGCCTTCGTAAGCTAGTCCTCCCGTTAAAGCTCCATCTCCAATTATTGCAACTGCATAACCTTTTTTGTTAGAAAGACGTTTGCCTACCTTTATTCCTAAGGCCGCAGATATGGAAGTTGAAGCATGACCGGTTCCAAAAGCATCGTAAGGACTTTCAAAAATGCTAGGAAACCCAGAAATCCCTCCAAATTGTCTTAAAGTAGGAAATTTATCTTTTCTATCTGTAAGAATTTTGTAAGGATAACTTTGATGTCCTACATCCCAAACAATAGCAT
>DQVG01000040.1 GCA_015661865.1 Desulfurobacteriaceae bacterium | reverse complement strand
CCTATTGTAAAAGAAATGGGAAAAGATGTAGTTATTGTTTCAAATGGAATTATAAACTCTTTAGCTTTAAAAGAAATTTTACCTTTTGTAGATGCTTTTAATATAGATCTTAAAGGTATGACTAAAGAGTATTATTTAAAATATTCTTCTATGCCAAATCCTAATGTTTGGGATAATTTAATAGAAATTAAAAAATCTCAAGCTCATTTGGAGGTTACTAAATTAATAGTACCTTTTTATGACGAATTTAATGAAAAATATTTTGAAAAGTTTGCAAAGTGGATAAGAGAGTATTTAGGAAAAGATACTCCCCTTCATTTATCTAGGTTCTTTCCAGCTTATAAAATGTTAGATGCCCCTCCTACTCCCTTAGAGGTTATGTATATGGCCTATGAAGTTGCAAAAGAGTATCTTGATTATGTTTACTTAGGAAATGTTCCCGATGAAAGATACAACAGCACCTATTGCCCAAATTGTAAAGCTTTATTAATAAGACGATATGGTTATCAAATAGAATCTTACTTAAAAGAAAATAAATGTCCATATTGCTCTTTTAAATTAAACTTTGTAATTTAGTATTAAAATCTTTATAGTAAAATTAAAAAATTTAAAAAGCTTTAGACTCTACAAATTTTAAATAATATATGTTTTACTTAATCAAAAACAAATAGGAGTTTTTATATGGAAACTATAAAAACTCAAGTTTTGATAATAGGTAGTGGAGCAAGTGGATTATATGCAGCTTCCAAATTAAAAGAATTTGATATAGATGTTTTAGTAGTTTCGGCATCATCCCTAAAAGAAAACAGCTCTTACTATGCTCAAGGTGGTATAGCCGCAGCTCTCTTAGAAGAAGACTCTCCTTATTTACATTTTAAAGATACTTTAAGGGCAGGTCATAATCTTTGTGCTCCTTGGAATACTCAAATTTTAGTAAGTGAGGGTCCTAAAAGAGTTATAGAACTTTTTAAATTAAAAGTCCCTTTTGAAGGGGTAACTAAAGAAGGAGCTCATAGTCGAAGAAGAATTTGGTATGTTAAAGATGAAACTGGAAAAGCTATTTGGAAAGGTTTATATACTTATGCTAAGACTTTAAATGTTAACTTTTTAGAAAATTCGAAATTTATAGATTTTATCTATAACCCTTCTGAAAACCTAGTTTGTGGAGCTATATTTTTAAAAGACAATAAAATTATAAAAATTCAAAGTAATGTTGTACTTTTAGCAAGTGGAGGATGGGCATCTTTATATGAATTTTCCTCAAATCCTCCTTTAAATAATGGATATGTAACTATAAGTGCATATCTTTTAGGATGTGAGCTTTTAGACCCTGAATTTATCCAATTTCACCCAACGGCTTTTTATAATGAAAAGGATAAAAAAATTGAATTTCTAATTTCCGAATCTGTAAGAGGAGAAGGAGCTTACTTGGTTGATGAAAAAGGAAATAGATTTGTAGATGAGCTTGCTCCTCGAGATGTTGTTGCTCGAGCAATATTTAAAAAATATAAAGAGGGTCATAAGGTATTTTTAGATTTCAAACCTATTATGAAAAAAAATATAGATATAAAAACCAGATTTCCTTATATTTATAAAAAAATAAAAAACTTTAATTTAGATCCAGAAAAAGATTTAATTCCAGTATCCCCAGTTGCGCACTATACTATGGGAGGGATTTTTACAGATAGCTTTGGCCAAACCAACATAAAAAATCTCTTTGCTTGTGGAGAAGTTGCTTGCACGGGAGTTCATGGTGCAAATAGACTTGCAAGTAACTCTCTTTTAGAATGTTTAGTTTTCTCAAATAGAACAGCTTATAAAATAAAATTTCTTTTTGAAAGGGAGTTTAAAAATTTAAAATTTGACTCTTTTGTAAAAAGTATTACTTTAGATGATAGATTTAATAATTTTAAAATAGAAAAGATAAAAGATATATCAAAACTCCTTTGGAAGTATGTGGGTATAGAAAGAAATGAAGAAGACTTGAAAAAAGCTTATTTTTCTTTAGAAAATATAGAAAATAAAGAAAATAACATATATAAAAAACGTTTAGCAAAATTAGGAAAACTTATAACAAAAGCTGCTTTAGAAAGAAAAGAATCAAGAGGAGCTCATTATAGATTAGACTATCCAAAGCCTAAAAAGGAATATGAAAAACATACTTTAATAAAATCTGATGAACAAATTGCTTATATAGAAAAGAATTTAAAAGATAAAGTAATTAAAATAAAAACTTAAATTTCCCTTTAAAAATTTTAAGGGGAGAGTTAAAAAGAATGATGAACTTAAAAAATGAAACTATAGTAAAAGTTTTAGATATTTTAAAAAAAGAGGTTCCAAAATACGATGCACCTATAGAAAGATTTAGAACCCATCATCAAAATGATCCTTTTAAAGTATTAATTTCTGGTATTTTAAGTGCTAGAACGAAAGATGAGGTAACAGTTCCTATTTGTGAAAAACTTTTTAAGAAAGTTTCTAAACCTGAGGATATTGTAAATATGCCCGAAGAAGAACTTTTTTCTATTATAGAAAAAATTACTTATGCAAAGCAAAAATTAAGATACTTAAAAGAAACTTGTAAGATTTTAGTTGAAAAGTTCAACGGAAAAGTCCCCGATACTTTAGAGGATTTAGTAAAATTAAAGGGGGTAGGTAGAAAAGTAGCTAATGTAGTTTTAGACCATGGTTTTCAAAAAGACGTTATTATAGTAGACACTCATGTTCACAAAATATCTAATCGACTTGGATGGGTAAATACAAAAACTCCAGAAGCAACTGAAAGAGCTTTACAAAAGTTAGTTCCTAAAAATTATTGGAGAGATATCAATTATTGTTTTGTTGGTTTAGGTCAAACTATCTGCTTCAAAATTAATCCAAAATGTAAAAGTTGTCCTGTAAATATGTATTGTAATTTTTATATGAAGATGATTAATAGATAAAAAAACTTAATTAGAAATCAAGTATAGGTGACGAAAATAAAAGATAACAAAGATAAAAATATGTAAAATCTAATTATGGAGAAAAATGAGTAATTTTTATATAGAAAAAATAGAACTTGAAGGTTTTCTAAAATATAAAGATAAAATTACTAAATCTTTTCAAAGGGACCTTAATGTAATAACAGGCCCTAACGCAAGTGGGAAAACTTCTCTTTTAGAAGCTATAATTTTTGCTTTGTTTGGAATAAGTCGGGTAGAAACTTCTAAAGATTTAACTCAAAAAGATCTTATTAATAAAGACTCTGATACTGCAAATATAACTTTATATTTTACTTACAATAATAAAAACTATAAATTAAAAAGAGTTCTTAAGAAAAAATCAGGTCGAGCTTTTCGGGATTTTTATCTTTTCGAAAATGGTAGGTTAACTAACTATAGAAAAAAAGATATGTTCAGTTTTTTTAAACTTAGCTCTACTATTATTAAAAGAATAATATACTCTCCTCAACAGGAACTTACCGCTATTTTAACCTTAGAAAAGTCCCATAGAGAAAAATTTTTTAAAGAAATCTTAAACTTAGATACTGTAGATTTTGTATTAGAAACTCTAAAAAAGCAAAAAAATAAATCAGCTCAAGTTCTAGAGCATTTATTAAAAGAAGATGTAAGTAATGAAAATTTGGAAGCTTTAAAGTTAGAGCTTGAAGCTCTAAAAAAAGAAAAAGAAAGTCTATTAAAAAAAATAGAAAATTTAAAGGAAATTATCTTAATTTTTCAAAATAATTTAGGGAAACTGGAAGAGTTAAAAAAATCTCTATTTGTTGTAAAAAATATTTCTAATTTGGAAAGGGAAATAAATCAATTAGTAAATTATTTTAAAGAAAAATATAATATATCCTTTCAAAATTTAGAAGATTTTATTTTCGAATTAGAAAATAAGCTAGAAGATTTAAATAGGGAATATACTAATTTAACTAAATTATTAAACGAAATAAAAAGTAAAATACTTAGATTAGAAAAAATTTATCTTGCTTTAAAAAATATAAAACCAAATCTAAAAAAAGAATTTGAGAATTTAGAAAAAGAATACTTTTTTATCAAAGATTCTGTATATAAATCCTATTTAAGTTATAAAAAAGATCTATCTGACTTAAAAAATACTTCTATTTTAAAAATAAACTTTTTAAAGGATGTTACTAACTTAAAAACCTTAGAAGAAAAATATCTTAGTTTAAAAGAAAATTTTGAGAAAAAATTAACTTATTTGGAATTTATAGAAAAAAATTTAAATCTTAAGTTTTCAAAGCTTACTAAGTTAATTTCCCTTTTAAAAAGTTTTAGTAGGGATATTTTAGATACCTTTGAAAAAGAAAAGGAAAGATATTTAAAATTTAAAGAACTAGCTTTGCAAATAGATTACATTCAAAAAGAAATAAAAAAATTATCTTCTGAAATTAATTTGGAAAATATTAAAAAATTTTTAAAGGAGATAAATGAAAAATATAATTTGGATTTGAGCTTGGATGATATAGATAAGCTTTTAGAAAATCTAAATGAAATTTCTAAAAATCCTATTTTAATTTTAAAAGAAGCTAAAAAATCTATTTATAGTGATCCTAAAAAAGCAGAAAAATTAATTGATAATGCTATTTTATCTTTGGAATATAAAGATAAAATAGATAATCTAAAGTTAGATTTAATAAATTATAAACGTCTTTTAGAAAAGAAAAAAGAGTTAGGAGAACTTTTAAGTAAATTAGAAATTCCAAATTTCGAGACTTTTGAAAGGGTAAAAAAGGAAAAAGAAAAAAAATATCTTAACTTAGAAAAAGAATATAACAATCAACTTCAAATATATCACCAACTAAAGGCAGATCCTTTATTTTCCAAATTAATAGCTTTAGGAAAAAAAGATAAGGAAATTTTAAATTGCCTTTTAACTTTAAAACGTATTTATCAAACTTCCTTGGACAATATAAAAGTACTTTATAAAAATTTAAAAAAGGATTTAAATAATTTAAAGCTAGAATATGAATTTTTAAAACAAAAGTTTATAAAAGAAGATTTTAAAAATAAATTTGGCTATGATTTTGATTCTTTTGAAACTATTTATAAGGATTTAGAAAAAAAATATAAAGTTAAAAAAAGAGAATTTGAAGATTATAAAGCTTCTATAATATTTACTTTAAACACGTCTAAGTTAGTTTCTTATGAAAATGCAGAAAGAGATCCTAATAAGTATGTAAATAAAATTTCTAAAGTTTTGGATATTTTAAAAAAACTAGAAGCCAATTACCAAAAAAGGAAAAAAGATTATGAAGACTTTTTAAAAGATAGAGAAAAAGCTTCTTACCTTGCACATTTATCTTTAAATTTAAAAAGTGAAAAGGAAACTTTTAAGAAAGCTCTTAAAACCTATAAGGAAAATATTAAAAATTATTTAATAAATCTAATAGAATCAAAAATTTTAGATAGAATTAAAAATTTAAATCCTCAAATTTTCCAAAAATATAAAGAACTTTCTAAAAATTTAGATGAAGAAGATATAGTTAAAGATTACGAAACTTTTGAAAAGATTATTAACTTGATTTTAAATTTCTTAAATTCTCTTTTGAAGTTAAGAGAAGAAGATTTAAATAAAATTCAACTTGAAATAGGTTCTAAGCAAGAAAAATATAAATTTATAGAAAATCGTATAAAGACCTTAGAAAAAGAAAGAAAGAAATTAAAGATAATTTCTAATTGGACACAAGATCTTATAAATTATAAAACTGCAATAAAAGAAGATTTTTTAAAAAATATACCTTATTTAGTTTCTTTATATTACTCAGAAATAGGCTTTAACTATGAAGTAGAAATAACTCCAGATTTTAATATTTTGATAAAAGATGGAAATGTAACCAGGAATGTAAAAAGCCTTTCAGGGGGAGAAAAAGTAGCCTTAGCTTTAGCTTTAAAGCTAGCTTTAGCCAAATTTTTAAAAGTTCCTTTTTTAATACTAGACGAACCTTTTGAAGCTTTAGATGAAGACAGGTTAGCTAACGCAAAATCTTTATTAGAAAGATATTTTAAAAATCAAATTTTTGTAGCTACTCATACTTGGTAAGTTTTTTATTATTAAACTTAACATTTAATAATGCCTAATTAAATTAAGAGCCTACAAAAAATTTTTCCTTTTAAAACATTATATTTAGAGTAATATTTAATTTAGCTTTATATTTAATTACTTTTATCGTTATTTGCTAAAATTATTGATGTGGAAGAAATATATGGAGTAATAAATCTTAAATAATTAACTTTATCCATAAAATTTGTAAGAACCTTTTTTTGATAAAAGACTAATTGCATGGATAATTAGTTTATAATTTCAATATTATTATAAATCAAATAAGTTTTAGAAATATTTTAAGGAGGGGATTATGAGGCTTTTTAATGAAAAAGTGGATAGAAGAAGTTTCTTACGAGGCTGTGCTTTAGCAGCTACTATGATGGGGCTTCCTGCTACTATGGCTCCGAAAATAGCTAAGGCTGTAGAAAGTGAAGATAGACCACCTGTAGTTTGGTTACATTTTCAAGAATGTACAGGATGCTCGGAGTCAATTTTAAGAGCTACTCACCCGGATATTTTAACTTTAATTACAAAATTAATTTCTTTAGATTATCATGAAACTTTGATGGTAGCTTCTGGGGAGCTTGCAGAAAAAGCTTTGGAGAAAACCTTGGAAGAACATGAGGGAAATATAATTTGTATTGTAGAAGGTTCTATTCCATTAAAAGAAGGATTTTGTAAAATTGCTGGAAAGGAAGCTAAAGATATTTTAAAAGAAGTTGGGGAAAAATCAAAAGTTATAGTAAATATAGGGACCTGTTCTGCTTATGGAGGTATACAAAAGGCAAGTCCAAATCCTTCTAATTCAGTAGCCGTTGAAGAGATAATTCATGATAAACCTATTGTTAACGTCCCAGGTTGCCCTCCAAATCCAGATGTATTTTTAGCCACCTTACTTTATATCATAATGTGGAAAAAATTACCTCCTATGGATACAAAAAAAAGACCTTTATTTGCATTTGGTAGAAGAATTCACGATCACTGTGAAAGAAGACCTCACTTTGATGAAGGAAGATTTGTTGAGTGGTTTGGAGATCTTGGTCATAAGCAAGGATATTGCCTATATAAAGTTGGATGTAAAGCTCCAGAAGCTTATTCACCATGTTCTATAGTAGGATTTAACTCCATTGGGGTTTGGCCAGTAAAAATAGGCCATGGATGTATAGGATGTACTGAGCCGGATTTTTGGGATACTATGAGTCCTTTTTATCAAAGATTGCCTGGAGTTAAAATCCCTGGAAAAGAGGGTATTATTGCAAGTGTAGATAAAATTGGATGGTATGCCTTAACTGCAACAGGGGTTGCTCTTGCAGCTCATGCAGCGGCAGGGATTATAAAAGGAGCTATAAAAGGTACTACCAATAAAGATCCTCATGAAGAAAATAAAAAATAAAATAAAATAAAAATATTTATAATCTTAAGTTTTAGGAGGTTTTATAACCATGGCAAAAAGATTAGTAATAGATCCTATAACAAGAATAGAAGGTCACTTAAGAATAGAAACTGAAATTGAAAATGGAAAAGTAGTTAATGCCTACTCTATTGGAACCACATTTAGAGGTATTGAAGTTATTTTAAAAGGTAGAACAGCTTTGGATGCTTGGCTTTTTGCTCAAAGAATTTGTGGAGTTTGTACAACAGTTCATGCTATGGCATGTGTAAGATCCGTAGAGGATGCCACAAATACGAAAATACCTCTTTTAGCTCAACTTATTAGAAACCTTATATTAATGTCTCACACATTTCAAGATAATATAGTTCATTTTTATCATCTTACTTCTTTAGACTGGGTAGATATAACCAAAGCTGCTAAAGCAGATCCAAAAAAGGCAGCAAAATTAGCAGCTAATCTTTATGACTGGCCTACACATTCTGTAGATAGATTTAAAGAGGTAAAAGAACTTTTAAACAAAATTATTGAAAGTGGGAAACTCGGAATTTTTGTAGGATACTGGGGTCATCCTGCTTATGATGCTTTACCTCCAGAAATTCATTTAATTTTAGTATCTCATTATTTAGAAGCTTTTGATTATCAAAGGTTTGCTACTCAAGCTAATGCAGTAATAGGTGGTAAAAATCCCCATATTCAATCTTTAGTTCCTGGAGGAGTGTCTTTAGCTATTAACAAAGATAATCCTTCTACCTTCAATATGGAAAGAGCTCAAATGTATTACTCTTTTGTAAGGAAAACGTGTGATTTTATAAAAAATGTTTTCTTTAGAGATGCTATTATTCTTTCTAAATATTACAAAGATTGGTTTAATAAAGGAAAAGGAATAAAAGCTTTACTTGCTACTCCTGATTTACCTACAAATGTAGATATGACTAATTTTGATCTTCCTGGAGGATATTTACCGGATTCTGATGATTTATCAAATGTAGAAGTATTTAAAGATTGGAAAGATCCTAACTTAAGAAACAATATAAAAGAAGATATCTATCATGCTTGGTATAAGGGAGCTTGGGCTAAACATCCTTGGGAAGAAACTACAGAACCAGAATATACAGGTATTAATTATGATGGAAAATACTCTTGGATAAAAGGACCTTTATTTAAAGATAAACCTGCTCAAGTGGGGCCAGTGGCTCAGGTTCTTATAGGATATGCTACTGGACACGAGTTAATTAAGAAATATACAATTGAAGCTACTAATGAGGTAGGCATTCCTGTTGGAAAATTAAACTCTACTATAGGAAGAAATTTGGCAAGAGCAATAAGAGTAAGAGTTTTATCTGATTTATTAGAAAAGCACTTTAATATGCTTATTGAAGCAATGAATCAAGAAACTGAATACTGTGTTCCCGTAAAATTTTCCGGAGAACAAAAAGGGGTTGGATTTCATGAAGCTCCAAGAGGTATGCTTTCTCACTGGACAGTTATTCAAGGTCCAGATGGTATTTTAAAAAATTATCAAGCTGTAGTACCTTCCACTTGGAATGCTCGTCCTCGAACTGCCCAAGGAGAACCCGGATCATATGAAGCTGCTTTAATGGATAATATTTTTGTAATAGATCCCGAAAAGCCCGTAGAAATATTAAGAACAGTTCATTCATTTGACCCATGTATGGCTTGTGCAGTTCATCTTTATGATGAAGATAGAAAAAAAAGAATATTTGTTCAAGCCAAAACTCTTTCCAGATAGTAAGTTTGATTTAAAGGTTGTTCCCTTTTGGGAACAGCCTCATTACTTTTTGGAGGTAGAAAAATGTCTTTAGTTGAAATAGTTATATGTGCTATGATTATTATATTAATAGGACTTTTATTTCTTGCATCTTTTAAAATTCCTCGAGAAAAACATGGAGAAAGAAAACCTGGTTATGAAAGAGTTTATGTTTGGAGTATTCTTTTAAGGTTTTACCATTGGTTATTTGCCTTTTCTATACTAGCTTTAATTATCACAGGTTTATATATAGGATGGCCATTTACAAATACATGGAATGAAACGAATGCTTCTTTTACTATGGCTAATATGAGATGGATTCATTTTATTTTTGGATATTTATTTACAGTAGCTGTAATAATTAGAGTTTATTTATATTTCTTTGGAAATAAATATGAAAAACTTTGGAGTATGTTACCTATAACTCCAGAGCAGATTAAAGTAGCAATGCAAACCCAATTTTGGTATGCATATGTTTCAGATTATCATCCTCATGTTGAAGGGCATAACCCTGCGGCCGGAGGAGGATACCTTTTTACAATTATTTTAGCTATTTTCCAATTTATTACAGGATTTTATCTTCTTTATGGAGAAGTTAATTGGGCTCCAGTTTGGGTAAAACCTTTCTGGGTATTAGGAGATGCCATTTTTCAAACTCAGCAATTTGCTAGATTTATTCATCATATTTTAAATTGGTACTTTTTTATATTTGCAATGATTCATATCTATATGGTAGCTATGAATGATATAAGAAATCCCGAAGGGTTAGTATCTTCTATTTTCACTGGTTATAAATTTTTCCCAGTTCATGATAACGATAAGCACTAAAAGTTGGGGGGGAAAATCCCCCCCATTTTTAATTTTTTTCTACTTTTTTCCTAGATATTTAGATTAAATTTTTAAAAATTACTTAAAAACTTTTTTACCATTTTTAAGAAACCACTAAATCTAACTTATCCGCGATTAAAGCCCACTTAATTTCTCGGGCAATTCTTTGACCCATACTCATAGGTTCATCATATAAAATATAGGAATAGGGAGAACCATTCATAAAGGTATTTGTTCCTCCATCAATTCTAGCAGACATTTCAAAAACTACTAACTCTAAATTATCTGTACATAAAGATTGTAGGCAGAATGGTCCAATAAGACCTGGAGGTACTATATCTTTTGCAGCTAAAACAAGCTTATCCCCTATTTCAAAAACTTGAGAAAGTAAACTTTCTCGAATTACTACGGGGAAGTTTCCTGTAATTACAAAGCTAGAAGATACATTAAGTTCAAGTTGATCTTTTGCAGGAATTCTAACTAAGCCATCAATATTAGATTCATATCTTCTATCTATTCCTAAAAGCTCAACCTCATTTTTTAAAGGAGAAAAAAAGTAATGAAGACAATAGTTAGTTCCAATTATATACTCTTCTATATGGGCATTATTAATATCTTTTTGAGTTAAAAAACCTTTTTTTACAAAATCTTCAAATTTCTCATAGAATTCTCTAGGGGAAGTGCAAACAAAATATCCCCTTCCTCCTCTTGCTCCAGGAAATTTTACAATAACTGGTCCATCTATTCCCTCGGGTTTTTCATATTTTTTGGGAATTCTAATTTTTGCTTTAGATAAAAGTTTCCTTTCTAAATTTCTTTCGGATTCCCATCTTAAAATAAATCTATTTCCAAATAAAGGAACGTAAAAGTTTTTTTCTAAATTATCCAACCCTGCATAAGCTATAAATGACCCATGAGGAATAACAATTGCATTTTTTTCTCTTAGTTTTTCTTGAATATCTGGATTAGTAATATCTGAATATTTTTCTATGTATAAAAACTCATCGGCTACTTTAAATCTTTTATAAGGAATATCTTTACCTTCTACGGTGATTACAAGAGTTTTAAAACCTTCTTTTTTTGCTCCTTTTAAGATATGTAAAGATGTATGAGATCCTAAAGTTGCAATAGTAATATTGTTTTTATCATAGTTTTTTAAGATATTTAAAATATCTTTTTTTTCTACCATAAACATCCTCCTTTTTATTTTCTTCTTTAATTTAAATTTTTTTACAAGTTAATTTTCCTTAAAATTTCTTGCTTATTACTTATTTGAAATATAATTAATATAATCCTTTATAAATTTTCCATAGTTAGTATTTGAAAAAGCGTTAATGGTTGAGTTGATATAGTAGTCAAAATATTTTAAATCTAAAGTGTAACTTGGAAAACCAATAGTAGCTCCTTTTATATTTTCTAAATTAGTTTTAAAATAAACCGGG
>DQVG01000045.1 GCA_015661865.1 Desulfurobacteriaceae bacterium | reverse complement strand
TATAAAATTATAATATTTTATAGAAAAATTAAAAGATATAATATTAAAATTTATAAAGTTTTAAAATCTGCTGAGCAATTTTATAAAGATTTTCATCTTTTTGAACTTTTTCAACTCCATGCATAACCGTAGTATGATCTTTTCTTTTAAAATACTTTGCTATTTGCTTATAAGACAAGTTTAACTTTTCCCTACAAAGAAACATAGCTATATGTCTAGCTTGAGCAACTTCTTTTTTTCTCAAGGGACTTTCTAAAGCTTGAACTTGAATATTAAAATAATTTGCCACCACTTGCTTTATTATATTAACTTTTTCTTCTATATCGTTGTAAAGATCATTCAGCTCTAAATTTTGTAATTTTGGAGTTGAATCTAGCTTTTTTAAATTATCATTTTCATATTTTTTAAATAATTTTTTAGCTAATTCTAAACTTAAGTGAAGTTTTAAAAGATCAGCTTGAGCTTTTAAAGTTAACAAAGCTCCCTCTAGCTCTCTAATATTTTTAGTAAATATTTTTGCTAAATATTCTAAAACTTCATCTGGAACTTTTATATTTTCAAGTTCACACTTCTTTTTTAAGATAGCTAAACGAGTTTCAAAATCGGGAGGAGAAATATCTACTATAACTCCCCATTCAAAGCGACTTTTAAGTCTTTCCATTAAATTTGGGATTTTGCTTGGGGGAGAGTCAGAAGTTATTACAATTTGCTTTTCAAGTCCGTAAAGATAGTTAAATACATGGAAAAATTCCTCTTGAGATTTTTCTTTTCCAGCTAAAAATTGAATATCATCTACTAAAAGAAGGTCAAGATTTTTATATTTTTCTTTAAAAACAGCAACTTTATTATTTTGAATTGCTAAAATAAGTTCATTTATAAATTCTTCTGCTGGAACATAAATGATTTTTAATTTTGGATTTTTTTCCAAAATATAATTACCTATAGCATGCATTAAATGAGTTTTTCCTAAACCTACTCCTCCATAAATAAAAAGAGGATTATAAACTTTACCAGGATTTTTAGCTACTTCCCTAGCTGTAACATAAGCAAATTCATTATTTTTCCCAACTACAAAGGTATCAAAAGTATACTTGGGATTTAAACAGATATCATCTTCTTTTAAAACAATTTCTATTCGTTTTATATTGTATTTCTTATAAGCAAATTTTAAAAGATCCTGAAGTTTATAAAAATATTTTGAAATAATATATTCTTTTAAATTTATATCGGGAGCTTTAAGGTAAAATACCCCCTCTTCTATTTTTAAAGGATGTAATTTTGAAATGTAAGTTTCGAAAACTTCCTTTGAAAAAAATTTTTTCAAAATATTTAAGGTTTCATTCCAGAAAAGATCTGTTTGTTTCATTTTTGTCCTAAATATAAATAGTATAATTTAATATCAATCTCTAAATAAATCTATAAATAATATTATACTTATAGAGGTAATAAAATGGAAATAGACAAATATTTAGAAGTTGGACTTTTGGCTACTAAAAAAGCAAAAGAAATTCTTTTAAATTACTTTGAAAAAAATAAAAACTTAAAAATAGATGAAAAATCTAAAAATGATTTTGTTACCCAAGCTGACAAAGAATCAGAAAAAGCTATTATTGATACAATTTTAGAATTTTTTCCAAATCACAAAATTTATGCCGAAGAAAGCGAGCATAACCTAGATAAATTAAAAGATGGAGATATTATTTGGATAATAGATCCTTTAGATGGGACGAAAAATTTTATTCATCACATTCCAATCTTTGGAACTTCCATAGGAGTAGCTAAGTTTTCCTTAAAGTATGAGGAAGGTTATTATCCTTTTAAAAAAGGCTATATAAAACTTTTAACTGGGATAATAAATCTTCCCGTTTTAGATGAGCTATTTTTTTGTAAATTAAATGAAGGAGCTTATAAAAATTTTTCAAAAATAAAAGTTTCAAGTATACCTTTATCAAAAGCCTTAGTTGCAACTGGATTTCCCTTTAGATTAAAGCACGTTGTAGATAAATATTTAAAGTCTTTTAAAGAAGTATTTTTAAAAGTTGCTGGAATTAGAAGAATGGGCTCAGCTGCAATAGACCTTGCTTATACAGCCGCAGGACATTTTGATGCATTTTGGGAACACAATTTACATCCCTGGGATATAGCCGCTGGGATTCTTCTTATAAAAGAAGCTGGGGGTGAAGTTAGCGATTTTTTAGGAAAAAATAATATGTTTATTTCTGGAAATATTATTGGAACAAATAAAGTGTGCTACAACGAATTTTTAAATATAATAAAAAATACCCTTGGAGATTTAGAAAAATAAAGGGAGGAATTTAAAATGCTAACTTTAGAAAATATAGACAGAGCCTTAAAAGAAATAAGACAAATTTCTTATAAACTTTCTACTATAAAAACAGAAATAAAAAATAAAGTTTTACTAAGAGCAGCTAAGTTAATAGAAGAAAGAAAAGAAAAAATTTTGGAAGCTAATAAAAAAGATTATGAATATGCTAAATCTTTAAATAAACCTTCAGCTTTTCTTGACAGGCTTCTTTTAAATGAAAAAAGAATTTCCCAAATGATAAATGTCTTAAAAGATGTATCAAAGCTAGAAGATCCGGTTGGAAAAGTAGACAAAATGTGGACTGGACCTGATGGTTTAAAAATTGGAAAAATGAGAGTACCTTTAGGCACAATAATGATAATATATGAGTCCCGTCCAAATGTTACTGTAGAGGCAGCCGCTTTATGTATCAAATCTTCAAATGCTGTTATTTTAAGAGGGGGAAAAGAAACCATAAATACAAATAAAGTCTTAGTAGATATTTTAAAGGAAGCTTGTCAAAAAGAAGGCTACCCTTCTGAAGCTATTTTATTTATAGATAATCCCGATAGAGAGCTTTTAAAGTACCTATTAAAAAAAGACGAGTTTATAGATGTAGTTATTCCTAGGGGGGGAGAAGGATTAATTAGATTTGTAGCAGAAAACGCCCGGATGCCAGTTATCAAACACTATAAAGGAGTTTGTCATACTTATGTAGATGAGGATGCAGATATAGATATGGCTATAAAAATTTGTTTTAATGCAAAGGTTCAACGACCCGGAGTATGCAATGCAATGGAATGTATGGTAGTTCATGAAAATATTTTAGAAAAGTTTTTACCTCCTATGATAGAAAAGTTTTTGAAAGCTAATGTAAAACTTAAAATGGATGAACCTTCTTTTAAAATAGCTCAAAAATATTTTAAAGAATTTGTCGAAAAAGGCCAAATAGAAAAAGCTAAGCCAGAAGATTTTGGATATGAATTTTTAGACCTTATTTTAGCTGTAAAAACTGTAAAAAGTTTAGAGGAAGCCATAGACTTTATAAATACCTATGGTTCTCATCACTCCGATGCAATTGTTACTAATAACTACCTAAAAGCTAAAAAATTTTTAGAGTCTATAGATAGCGCAGCTGTTTATGTGAATGCTTCTACCAGATTTACAGATGGAAATGTTTTTGGATTAGGAGCTGAAATGGGAATTTCTACAGATAAAATTCATGTTAGGGGCCCTATGGGTCTTGAGGATTTAACTATTGGGAAATTCATAATTTTAGGAGAAGGTCAAATAAGAAATTAAAGAGGTCAAATATGGCAATAATTTTAGATGGAAAAAAAGTAGCAAATAAAGTTTTAAATAATTTAAAAAAAGAAATTAAAAACCTAGAAAAAAAATATAAAAGATCCCCTTCTTTGGCCGTTTTATTAGTTGGAGATGATTATCCTTCTCATGTATATGTCTTTAATAAGTTAAAAAAAGCTAAAGAAATAAATATAAAACCTTACTTATTTATAGCAAATGCAAGTATAGACCCAAAAGGACTTTTAAAAAGGGCAACTAAGCTCAGTCTAAAAGATATTTTTGAAGATAAATTTTTAAAAGAGGATATTATCTATATTACAGATAAATTAAATGAAGATTTTCTTTTGTCTTTTTTAGATTTTTTAAATAATCATGAATATATCGATGGAATTTTAGTTCAACTACCTCTTCCCAAAGAGTTTAATACCGAAAAAGTTATTAATACTATTAAACCCGAAAAAGATGTAGATGGTTTTCATCCGGTAAATATGGGGAAAACTTTGATTGGTCAAAAGGATGCTCTTTTTCCTTGCACTCCAAAAGGGGTTATTAGACTTTTAAAAGAATATAATATAAATTTACAAGGAAAAGATGCTTGCATTGTAGGGGCAGGGCTAATAGTTGGGAAACCTTTATCTGCTATGTTTTTAAATGAAAATGCTACTGTTACTACTTGTCATATTTATACAAAAGATTTAAAATCTCATACTCTAAAAGCTGATATATTATGCAGTGCTACGGGAGTCCCTCATTTAATAAAAGAAGATATGGTAAAAAAAGATGCTATTATAGTAGATATAGGAATTGCTCGCTTAAATGGAAAAATAGTTGGGGATGTAGATTTTGAAAATGTAAAAAAGAAGGCTTCCTACATAACTCCAGTTCCAGGTGGAGTAGGCCCTATGACTATCGCTATGTTAATGGAAAATACTGTTTTAGCTTTTAAAAGGAGATTTTCGTGAAAATACCGTATATAAAAGAAAATTTATGTATTCATTGTAATATATGTGTAAAAGTTTGTCCAAGAAAGCTTTTTACCTTAACTCCTTTGGGAGTAACTGTAAAGGAACATAAAGTTGGATGCATTAGTTGCAGTTTGTGTGAGGAAAATTGTCCTACCAATGCTATAAAACTAATTAATGTTAGTTGATTAAATTTTTATATTATCTAAACTTCAAAAACTCTTAGATTATCTATTAATCTAGCTGAAGGGAACCTTACTGCAATTAAAAGTCTTATATTATAATTACCTAAACTTGAAGTAGGAACCAAATTATCTTCCCTTACAAAAGTAACATAATCTACATGCTTTATAGTTTTATAAGTTAGAAGAAAACCTTTTAAAATATTTTCTAATATTTTCAAATTTCCTTTTAGTTCTTTTTTTATATCCTTAAAATCTTTTATTTCTTTTTCCAAAATAAATGAAGAAACTTGGAAAAATTTTCCAAGTTCTTTTTTAGTTATACTTTTAAAAATTTCTTTTTCCCAATCTTCAAGTTTATAAAGCAAGTACTTAGCTAAAACTAAAGTTTTTATTAAAGCTTTAGCGTCTTGCCTTTCGTTTTTACTTAAATAAACATTTCGCGAGCTTTTTGCAAGACCGTCAGGTTCTCTTACAGTGGGAACTCCAATGACTTTTATATCAAAGTTTAAATCTTTAACTAACTTTTTTATAACCTGAAGTTGTTGAAAATCCTTTTCTCCAAAATAAGCTCTATCTGGTAAGGTTATATTAAAAAGCTTAGTTACAACTGTCGCTACTCCCTTAAAATGTCCTGGCCTAACGTCAGCACATAAACCTTTGGCTGGATAACCTTCTACATTTACAAAGGTATTAAAGTTTTTTTCATACATATCTTCTACTTTGGGAATAAAAACAAAATCAACACCTTTTTGTAAAAGAATATAAAGATCTCTTTCTAAATTTCTGGGATAAATTTTATAATCCTCATTTTGCCCAAACTGAATTGGATTTACAAATATACTAACAATTACTATATCATTTTCCTTTTTAGCCTTATCAATTAAAGCTAAATGTCCCTCATGTAAAAAGCCCATGGTAGGGACAAAACCTATAGTCTTTCCCTGACTTTTTAATTTTTTAATTTCTTTTCTTAAAAGCTCTAAGCTCTCATATACTTTCATGATTTTTCTACTAGCTATTTTTTTTTCGTTTTTTATATTTGTAATTATATTTTTATTTAATTTTTATTTTATAAATTTATTCTACTGTAACACTTTTAGCAAGATTTCTAGGTTGATCTACATCATGACCCAGAAAGTCTGCGCTGTAATAAGCTAAAAGTTGTAAAGGTAATATAGTTAAAAGGCAAGTTAAATCTTCCAAAAAGGGAACTTTAATAAAAAAGTCACATAAAGAAGATAAAGAGTTATCATCACTTACTAAAATTATTTTTCCTTTTCTTGCTTTTATTTCTTCAACATTACTTTTTAATTTATCAATATACGAATCTTTTGTTGCCAAAGCTATGGTAGGAAAGTTTTCATCAATTAAAGCAATTGGACCATGTTTCATCTCTCCACCGGCATATCCTTCGGCGTGAATATATGCAATTTCTTTTAATTTTAAAGCCCCTTCTAAAGCCAAAGGATAATTAAAATATCTTCCTATATAAAAAGCATTTTTAAAAGATGCTAACCATTTTGAAATATTTTTTATATTTTCCAAATTTTCTTTATTTTCTAAAAATTCTCTTAATTTTTCTGGAACTTTATTTCTAAGTTTTATATATTTATCTATATCCTCTTTTAAAATATTCTTTTTCTTTCCAAAAAGTAATCCTAAAGAAAATAGGGAGATTACTTGAGTTGAAAATGCTTTTGTAGAGGCTACCGAAATTTCTGGACCAGCATAAGTATATAAGACAAAATCTGCTTCTCTAGAAATAGTAGATCCCAAAACGTTTGTTATTGCTAAAGTTTTAAATCCTATTTTTTTAGCTTCTCTTAAAGCTGCTAAAGTGTCTGCAGTTTCGCCAGATTGAGATATAAAAATAAATAAAGCATCTTTATCATAAGGAAAATAGCTATATCTAAGTTCACTTGCATATTCACAAAAACAAGGTATTTTTGCATACTTTTCAAAAAAGATTTTTCCTATTAAAGATGCATGGTAAGATGTTCCACAAGCGCTAAAGACTATAGTTTTTGGAATATTTAATTTTTCATATAATATATCTAAGGTTTCCTTTTGACCTAAAATAGTATCTTCAATAGCTTTGGGTTGCTCAAAAATTTCTTTAAGCATAAAATGCTTAAATCCACCTTTTTGAGCTTGAGAAACATCCCAGGGAATTTTTGTTAAAGTTTTTTTCAAGGTATTTTTAATTATTTTTTTATCTTTGTAGAAGAACTCTTTTTTATCTTTTGCATTATAAATATAAACTTCTTTATCAGTTATATAACCTACTTCAAAATCATCTAAAAATAAAACTTCCTTTGTATAAGGTAAAAAAGCAGTTACATCTGAAGATAAAAAATTCTCATTATTTCCTATCCCTATGCATAAAGGAGAATCTTTTTTTGCAAAGAAAATAGTTTTGTCAAAACCTTCTACCAGCACATTAATAGCATAACTTCCCTTTACTATTTGAGTAAGCTCTTTTAAGGCGTTTAAAATATTTTCCTTTGAGCTTAAATCGTTTTTAAGTTTTTCTTCTAAAAAATGGGCTAGTATTTCTGTATCTGTTTTTGATTTTATAGCGTGAGAAAGCCTTAAAGAATTTAATATTTCCTTATGATTTTCTATAATTCCATTATGAACTA
>DQVG01000055.1 GCA_015661865.1 Desulfurobacteriaceae bacterium | reverse complement strand
AAAAAGGAAGCTGGCCTTAAATATATGTTTTTATCCATGATCATTTCTTTAATTTTCGCTTATATAACAGCTTTTATATTCTCAAATGTTTTAACCTATATTTTTATTTAATAGATCAGGGAGAGCAAGGCCCTCCCCTTATAAAAATTTTATGTGTGCCAAAAAACCCCCAATTTTAATATCAAACAATTTAAATTCGGACCCTTCTAAGGGTCCGAATTTAATAATTTTATCCTTCCTGTTTTTTCATAGGGACAACGTCTAAAGCAATTTCTGCATCAATGTCTTTATAAATGTGAATTTTTACTTTATAAGAACCTACTTCTTTTATTGGCTTTTCTAATTTAATTTGGCCCTTATCTATATCTTTAAATCCTAATTTATGGAGAGCTTTTTCTATATCGGCTTTTGTTACAGAACCATAAAGTTTACCTTCTTCTGCAACTTCATGCTCAATAGTAATTTGGACTTTGCCAAGTTCTTCAGCAAGTTTTTTATATTTTTCAAGTTCTCTTTTAGCTTTTTCTTGTAAACTTTTAAGCATATTTTTAACTTTTCTAATATTTTCTTCTGTAGCTGGTAACGCTATGCCTTTTGGTATTAAATAATTTCTAGCATAGCCAGGTTTTACATTAACTATTTTCCCAACTTCTCCCAAATGTTCCATATTTTTAAGAAGAATAATCTTCATTTTATTCTCCTCCCATAAAAAATTTTTGAGACAATCCAAAAAGATTGCTAATAAAACCTAATACTATAAAAGTATAAGGAAAGATAATTAAAAATGAAAATAAAGCTATTTTAATAAAAATATTTTTTGTAGTTTTTAAAATTACAACACATAAACTTAGACCTTCTAAAAAAAGAATACCCAACAAAAATAAACTTAAATTTCCTAAAATAATATTTAAAAAAGAATTAGACTTTAAGATATAATTAAAAATAAGTACTAACAAAAAAATAATGGAAATGATCTTAGGATAAAAAATTAATTTTAAATCCTTTAAATCTTTTTTTACAAAAGATAATCCAACAATATAAACTAAAAAAGACAAAAAATTTGCAACTAAAAATAAAAATCCAAAAAGATATGGTCCCAAAGTTTGATTTAGTATTTTATACGTTTCCTTACTTCCAAAGTTAATTTCTACTAAGCCTAAAATAGCCAAAATTAAAGAAATAAGAGGTAGGGAAATTTTTGGGTTAATCCCTTTTATTATGGTTTCTGTAATAAAAGACCCTAAAAATGCCATTTCCAAAAGATTTATAGCAGCTTCTGTTGATAACTTATATAAAAGTAAACTTGTAAAAATCGCTATTAGTATACTTTTAGAAAAAGAGAGTTTTAAAGTAGATATTATATAAATAAAGGATATTAGTAAATTTCCAAAAAATATTAAAGAGAAATTATTTATATTTAATTTATTTAAATAAAATGACAGGCCACCGCTTAAAAAAGCAGTGGCCAAAATAATAAAAATTTTATTATTTTTAAGATCAACTTTTTTCAATTATTTTTTCTCCTCTCCAAAAAATTCTTTAGCGTCTAAAATAACAAATGGTAATAGAGCCATATGTCTTGCTCTTTTAATGGCATTTGCTAATCTTCTTTGATGCCAAGCACAAACTCCAGAAGTTCTTTTTGGAATAATTTTTCCTCTTTCGGAGATAAATTTTTTAAGAAGATTAATATCTTTATAGTCTATATAATCTATATTATTTTTACAAAAATAGCATACTTTTTTTCTTCTTATAGGTCTTCTAATTACTCTTTTTTGTTGAGATGCTTGAGATGTTTGAGTTTGGTTTTGAGACTGAGAAGTTTCACTTTGTATTTCTTGATTTTGATTATTATTAACGTTTTCAGACATCTTTTCCCTCCTCTTAGAAATCTACATTATCATCAATATCAGACAGTTCAATATCTTCTATTTTAGTTTCTTCAGTTTCTTTTTTCAAAGACTTTTCAGATTTTGATTTTGAAGAGATTATCTGAATTTTTTCACAAACAACCTCAACTTTATAATAGCCTTTTTCTGTTTTAAAACTTCTTAATCTACCTTCCACAAATACTGAGGTTCCTTTTGTTAAATGCTCAATTACTCTTTCTGCTTGATTGCCCCATATAACAACATCTACAAAAGTGCTTTCTTCTTGAAAATTATTTTCTTCCTTTTTTTTGTAATAACGACTAGTTACTAGAGAAAATCTTGTATAAGGAGATCCTGAAGAAGTATAAGATAATTCTGCATCCCTTACTATTCTACCTATTAAAAAAACTTTATTTAAATTAATTTGAGCCATAATTAACCTTCCTTTTTAGCCATTTTTTCTTTTAATTTATCTTTTTGGAATTTATACTTTTGTTTAAATACTAAAAATCTAATTACGTTTTCATTGATTTTAAAATAATTTTCCATATTTTTTACGAAATCTCTATTATTTGTATATACATAAGTAAAAACATAGTATCCCATATCATATTTTTTATCTATTCTATAAGCTAACTTTCTTTTT
>DQVG01000030.1 GCA_015661865.1 Desulfurobacteriaceae bacterium | reverse complement strand
AATTCGAACTCAAATAGCTAGTTTGGATACCGATGCTTTAAATCTTTTTTTTCCTTTTTTAATTGCTTATTTCTTTTTAAAAAGTGTAAAAAGTTATGAAAAGATTCTAGAAAATAGGAATAAGTATGAAAGTTTTAATATAAAAGATCTTATAAAAGAAAATAAAGGTGTTGTTATTTATCCATCTTTAGCCGCAATATCTTTCGATTTATTTATGTGGTGGTATATAAATCATATTGGATTTTTGATTCCATTTTTAGGTTCGTTTTTTATAAGTATATTTTTAACCTATTTTGTTTATAAAGTAAGGAATATTAGAAAATTAAAAAGTTCCTCTTTAACAGCTATAAAGTCTATAAAGAATGATAAGTTTTTCTTTGTAGGTCTAATTCAAATTTTAATATTTGTAATTTTTACAAATCCCATTAATTTAATAGGGGCCTTTAAGCCGGTTTTAAACTTTTTATCAAAATATGTTTTCCTTCAAAAAGAAATTAACTATGCCTTCCCCAATATAAAAATATCAATTGCCGAAATGCAAAAAACTGGAGGGTTTTTCCAAGCAGCGGATTTATGTATTTCCAATCATTTAATTTCTATTTTAGGTTTCATAGGATTTCTAATAGCTTTTGTTAAACATTTTAGATACTTAGTTTTACTTTTACCTATATTTTTACTAGGACTTTCTGCTATAAAAGGAGCTACCAGATTTTCTATGTATCTTGGACCTATTTTAGGAGCGGGATTTGGATATTATTTTGATTTAATATATAGCTACCTATACTTTTATGTGGATAGCATATTTAGATATATTTCATTTGTACTTTTTGGATTTGTAGTAGCTTATCTTACTTTTCCAAAGAAAGTTTTGGAAATTCCTCCTTTACCTAAACTACCTAAAAAACTTTGTCAAGACTTTGCAAATATAGGTAAAAAATATACCGGCGCTTGGCTCTGGACTTGGTGGGATTATGGTTATCCTTTAGAGTATATTGCTCAGGTATCTACATATCATGATGGAGGGGCTCAAACTACCTATAAAACTTATTTTGTAGCTACTACTTTTTCTAATCCTAATCAAACTCAGGTAGCAAATACTATTAAAACAATTAGCTTAATAGGTTTATATGGGATAAACAAGTTTTTAGAAAAGCCAAAATATTTCTTTTCTAAATTAAATACAACCTCTCCATCTGAGACAAATCTTATAGCTAGAAAAATTCGAGACTATATTTTTGAAGGAAAAATTTTAAAAAACGATTTAGTTTTAAAAGAGTTATTAGCACCTTATTTTAAGATTAAGGCCGAAAATTTATCTAAAGATATAGCAAATAAACTATTAAAAAATAAAACAATTCTTTTTGCTTTTACAGACGATGAAATTGGAAAATTTTTCTGGATAAATAGATTTGGAACTTGGAACTTCATAAAGGGAGATGGGGATAAAGCCGGGTATTTACCTTTATCTTGTGGAATAGGAAAGTTGAAAACTGGAAGTCCCGCTTTAGTTTGTGATCTAAATCAAAATAAACAAAATAAGGTAATAATAGATCTTATTACTGGAGCTTCCAATGCTCCTATGATAAAAAAGGTAGTTATTTCAAATAATGGAAAGGTAATTCTTTCAAAAAACGTAAGTGCTACTGGAAGTTACATTATAGAATATATTGCTGCATCAGAAAAACTTGAAGATGTGGGAGGTGTTAAATTACCTATAAAAAATGTTGTAGGGATTTATTTAATAACTCCAAAGATTTATAATAGCGCTTTTAATCAAATGTATTTACTTGGAAACTATGATAAGAAATATTTTGAAGAAGTTTATAATGATTTTCCCCATATGAGAGTATTTAAACTTAAAACAGGAGGAATTTAATTTGGTAGATACTCATTGTCATCTTCACTTTCCCCAATTTAAAGAAGATTTAGAAGATATTTTAGAAAAGATAAAGGAAAAATTTTCTTTTGTAGTAAACGTAGGAATATCTTTAAAAGATAGTCTAAAAGCTTTAAACTTAGCTTTAAAAAGAGAAAATATATTTTCCACTTTTGGAATTCACCCCCATGAAGCAAAAGATGCTAATTTAGAAGAGTTTGAAACAGCTTTCAAGAAATTATATTCTGAATATAAACATAAGATTGTAGCTATCGGAGAAGCTGGATTAGACTTTTACCGAAATTTATCTCCTAAAAAAGTACAAATGGAAGTCTTTGAATTTCAAATAGAGCTTGCAAAAAAATATAAACTTCCTTTAGTTATTCATTGTAGGCAAGCAGAAAAAGATCTTATTGAGATTTTAAAAGAAAAAGGTAAAGATGTTAAAGGAATTATTCATTGCTTTAATGGTAATAAAGACCTTTTAAAAACTGCTTTAGATTTAGGTTATTTTATTTCTTATTCTGGAATAATTACCTACCCTAAAAATGAAAATTTAAGAGAGACTGTAAAGTATGTTCCAATAGATCAAATTTTGGTTGAAACAGATAGTCCTTACTTAGCTCCCCAACCTGTAAGAGGTAAAAGAAATTCTCCTTTATACGTCGTATATGTTATTCAAACAATAGCCGATCTCTTGGATATAGATTTTCTTGAATTTAAAAGAATAGTAACTGTAAATGCTAAAAGAGCTTTCAATCTTCCTTTAAGTTTAAAAGAGCTTAGATTTGATCCTACTATAAAGGTAAAAAATACTTTATATATTTATTTGGACAATCCTTCTCATGAAAAGGAAATCAAATTCTTTTTTGGAAAAAATATATCTAAGCTTCCCTACAAAGAGGATCTATGTGCCGGACATATTCTTTATTTAATAAAAAATCCTAAGCTCTATGATAAAATAGTTTTTGTCTTAGAAAATCCTAATGAGCATATTCTAAAACTTGCAAATGAATGTAAAGAATATCTAGAAAAGCGAAATGTTCACGTAGAGGTAAAACATGGCAGAAATAGTGAGATTTGCCGTTTCTTTGGACAGAAAATTATTTGATAAATTTGAAGAATATTGGAAATCTAAAGGATATATCTCTAGATCTGAGGCAATAAGAGACTTAGTAAGAGAGGCTTTAGTAGAAGATATTCAGGAAAAAAATAAACTTGTTTTTGGTTCTATTACTCTAATTTATAACCATCATGAAAAAGGTGTGGGAGATTTGCTAACCGATATTCAACATAAACACTTACATACTATAATATCTTCCATGCATGTTCATATAGATGCTCATCATTGTTTAGAAGTTATAGCTGTAAAGGGTAAATACAGCGAGGTAAAAGAACTTGCGGATAAACTTATTACTGTTAAAGGCGTTAAACATGGAAAATTAGTTGTAACGGCTATTACTCCTTAGTTCTATTTTTTATTTTATTTTCTTCTATTGCTTTTTTTATTGGAAGTAAATTAGGAAAGGCTTTTGAGATAGTATTAATAATTTGATCTGCTATTTCATCATCTTGAGGTAAATTTCTCAATTTCCAAAGAGCATATTCTTTAATATCTTCTTCTATTAATTTCCAAACGGCAGTTAAAATAAAAATATCATCTGCCACTCCTAAAATTGGGATAAAATCTGGAATAATATCTGCAGGCATAAGAATATATATAAGAACTGATGCTATTGAGGCTATAGTTTTCCAAGGCAATTTTGAATAATCTTTTGATATATAATCCCTTAACATTTGAATAAGAAGTTCTATTTGATTTACATACTTTGATAATTTTCCATCTTTAGAAACTTTTTCTAAAAGTTTATTACTTTTTTTTAGTAAATTTTCCAAATCTTTTTTTTGAATATTTGACTTTATATTTTCAAAGAATCTAAATATTTCATTTTTATTTATCATCTTGCCCTTTTCCCCTTTAAAAATTTTTTATTAGTTTTAAAATTACTCTTGATTTTTTAGCTTTTATGGAAATTATACTATACTAAATTTATAAAAAAATCTTAGATCTAAGGAGGGAAAGAATGGAATTTGTTGGAAGACATGTATTTATGGACTGCTTGGTAGAAGATACAAAAGCAATAAGATCTATTCAATCTGTATATGATTTTATGGAAGAGTTATCAAGAAAAATTGATATGACCTTAGTATATCCACCCATTGTGGCAAGATTCCCATTTGCTCAAAGTGAATTAGAACACTTTGTAAGAAGATTAAAGTCAGAAGGAGTGGATTGTAAAACTTTAAAACTTATGGAGGAACTTCTTCATAAAAGAGCAACTGAAGACTCTGGAGTATCTGGTATATCTGTTTGGTTAGAAAGCCATTGTTCCATACACACTTGGCCCGAGGAAAAATTCTTCTCTTTCGATGCATATTCTTGCAAAGACTTTGATCCCTTTAAGTGTATTGAACTAGTTATAGATTGGTTTGACGTATCCTATGCCTCTATAATTGATACCGAACGTTATATAGGACATATGGCAAAAATCAGAGTTTTCGAATACAAAAATGGAGAGCTAATTGAAAAAGGAAAATTAGGCGAAGAGAAGGTAAAAAAGATTGAAAAGAAAAGGCATTCGGAATAGGGGGGTTAAAACCCCTTTTTCTTTTATTCTAAATTACGTACCTTTTCTCAAAAACTTTAACCTTTTTTTCCTTCCTACCTTAAAACTTGGTAAAGATAGTTTTTATGTTTATATTTATTTATATTTAAAAATAATCAATATTACTAAACGATCCTCGAGGAGTAAGTTAAAATCATAAAGCTTATAAGCCACTGTTTTAAAAGCTATTACAAACATATATTGAAAGACTTTAAATAGTACTTTCTATATTCTTTCCTTTTAGATAAGTCAAAGAGATTGAAAGAGAAAAACATTTGGAATAAATTATATATAGATCCAGTAAAAAGTTTTTTTAGGTTTTTACCCTTATTTAGGAGGTTTTTTATGTTAAAAAAGGTTCTTTTACTTCAATTAGGTTTGGCTTATAAAATGTTTAAGAATTTGGAAGAAAAAATAAAGGAACTTGAAAGTAAAGAAGAGACCTTAGAAAAGTATGGTAAGGAAGCTATTGAAAAATTAGAGAGGAAAGTGTCTATGGAAAAAGAGGAACTTTTAAAAGAAATTCAAAAAATCATTAAGGAACTTAATTTAGCTACTCAAGATGATATAAAGGAGTTAAAAAGAGAGTTAGAAATTTTAAAAAATGAAATAAAGGATTTGAAAGAAAAATTAAATAATCAATAATTTAATAGGAATTATATTATTTTGGAGTCTATAAAAAAGGTAAATAAATTATTTGCTTACTTTTATGCCTTCTTTTTTGAAGAAATCAAATCTAATATTTTTCTTTTTTTATTATTTTTACCCATTTATTTATTTAATAGAAAGGAAATAAGAAGGTTAAAAAAATATCCAAAGCATATAAGGTTAAGAAAGATTTTAGAAAGTTTAGGTCCCACCTTTATAAAGTTAGGTCAGATTTTTTCTTTAAGAGTAGATCTCCTTCCGGAAAAGTATTTAGAAGAACTTTCAAAATTACAAGATAAAGGTCCAGAGGTAGAGTTTGAATATCTGAAAAAATATTTAGGTAAAAAAATATACGCTTTTGAATTTATAGAGCCTACGCCTATAGGTACAGGATCTATTGCTCAGGTTCATAAAGGAATATTAAAAACAGGGGAAAAGGTTGCTATAAAATTTATAAAGCCGAAAGTAGAAGAGCAGATAAAGACAGATTTAAATATTTTAAAAAAATTTCTTTTTTTTATAGAAAAATTACCTTTTCTAAAAAGATTTTATAAAAATTTAGATTTAAAAAAGCTTTTTGAAGAAATAAAAAGTAGTTTGTTAGAGGAGATTAATTTAGAAAATGAACTATCTTATATTAGTCTTTTTAGAAAATCTTTAAATTCTAAAATTTGTCGTATTCCAAAACCTTTTTGGGATTTATCTAATGAAAAAGTTTTAGTAGTAGAGTTTATTGAAGGAGAGAAAATTACTGATTTTGTAAAAAATTCTAAAAATGATTTAACACAAGTAGAAGATATTCTTTCTAAACTATTAAAAGTTACTTTTAAACAACTTTTTGAATTAGGATATTTTCATGCAGATCTACATCCGGGAAACATAATTATAACGAAAGATAAAAAAATATGCCTTATAGACTTTGGAATAATAGGAAGAGTATCTAGAAAATTAAGGCTTGCACATGGACTTTTTGCATATGGAGTAGTAACAAAAAATGAAGAGATTATCTTTTACTCTTTGAAATTGGCTGGTTTAATTACAGATAAAACTAATACCGAAGGATTAAAAAGGCATATCTTAAAAAAACTAGATAAATACCTAGCAAGGCCTTTAAAACGAATTTGCTTAAGGGATTATATTTACGAAGAAATAGAAGCTATGAAAAAATATAATGTATATTTCCCTGAAGATCTAGTATTACTTTTAAAAACTATAGTTCAACTGGAAGGTCTTATAAGATATCTTTATCCAGATTTTATTTTAGTTTCTTATTTAAAACCTTATGTTAAAAATATTTTTCCTAAACTCATGCTAGAAGTTTTTAGATACAAAATTGAAGAAAAAATATTTGAAAATTTATAAAAATTACTCAAAATGATATAATCTCCTTGGTTATAAAGAGAGAAGGGGGAAAATATGAAAGATAAATATGAAGCAGTTATAGGGCTTGAAGTTCATGCTCAATTAAAAACAAAAACAAAAATGTTTTGTGGTTGTAAAAATGAATTTACAAATGAACCTAATATAAATGTATGTCCGGTATGCTTAGGACATCCCGGTTCTTTACCTGTAATTAATAAAAAAGCGGTAGAGCTAGCAGTTAAAGCGGCTTTAGCTTTAAACTGTAAAATTCATAAAAAAAGTGTTTTTGCTAGAAAACATTATTTCTATCCAGATTTACCAAAAAATTACCAAATATCTCAATATGAGGAACCTTTTGCTACAGATGGGTACTTAATCATAGAAAAAAAAGATGGAACTAAGAAAAAAATAAGAATCCGTCGGATTCATATGGAAGAAGATGCGGGAAAAAGTATTCACGAAGAGCATTTTTCTAAAGTAGACTTAAACCGAGCTGGAGTACCTTTAATAGAAATCGTTTCTGAGCCAGATATTAGTGACCCTGAGGAAGCTAGGCTTTATATGCAAAAATTAAGAGATATTTTAGTTTGGATTGGAGTAAGTGATGGGAACTTAGAAGAAGGTTCTTTAAGATGTGATGCAAATGTTTCTATAAGACCAAAGGGTTCTGATAAACTTGGAACTAAAGTTGAGATAAAAAATTTAAATTCCTTTAAATTTATTGAAAAAGCTCTTAGATATGAAATAAACCGTCAAATAGAAGTTTTAAGTCAAGGAGGTAAAATAACTCAAGAAACTCGTTTATACGATTCTCAAAAGGATATAACAAAAACTATGAGAAGTAAGGAAGAAGCTGAAGATTATAGATATTTTCCAGATCCAGATTTACCCCCTCTCTTAATTGACGATACTTGGCTTGAGGAAATAAAAGCTTCTTTAGGAGAACTTCCGGACGAATTTAAAGAGAGAGTTATTAAAGATTATAAGATAAAACCTTCAGATGCAGATATCCTTTCTAGAAATAAAACCTTAGCTTACTTTTTTGAAGAAGCTGCAAAAAGTTATAAAGGAGAAGCTCAAAAAGTAGCAAATTTAATTCTTTCGGATCTTTTAGGAATTTTAAAAGAAGAAAAAATGAAAATAGAAGATCTTAAATTCCCAGCATCTTATATAGGAGAGCTTCTTAATTTAGTTGATAAAAATATAATATCCCTAAAAGTAGCCAAAGAAGAAGTTTTACCAGAAATGGTAAAAACCTCAGAAAGTCCACAAACTATTGTTGAGAAAAAAGGACTAAAACAAATAACAGATGTTTCTTCCATTGAAAAAATAATAAAACAAGCTTTTGAGAATAATCCAAAGGCTGTAAAACAATATAAAACTGGAGATGAAAGGAAAAAACAAAAAGCTATTCAATTTTTCATTGGTCAAGTTATGAAAGCAACTAAAGGAAAGGCTAATCCAAAATTAACAAGGGAACTTATTATAAAACTTTTAAATGAGGTTTAAATAAATGTTTTTATTTACAGAATTTCATAATAAATCTGTAGGACTAACTATAAAACCAAAAAATGTATATAGCATATTTACAAAATATCAAAAACTTACCTTTTTAGAAACAGAAGACTTTGGAAAGGTATTAGTTTTAGATGATTTAGTTCAATTAACAGAAAGAGATGAATTTATTTATCATGAAATGATAAGTCATGTAGCTATTAATACTTTTCCAAGAAAAATAGAAAAAGTGTTAATTATCGGAGGAGGGGATGGAGGAACTGCAAGAGAGGTTTTAAAATATGATTTTATAAAGGAAATTCATTTAGTAGAAATTGATAAAGAAGTTATAGAAATAGCAAAAAAGCATATGCCCTTTACAGCTAAAGCTTTTGAAGATAAAAGACTAAAAGTTTTTATAGAAGATGGAAGAAATTTTGTAAGAAACACACAAAATAAATATGATGTTGTTCTTGTAGATTGCTCAGATCCTATAGGACCTTCTAAGGTCCTATTTGAAAAAGATTTTTATCAAGATTGCTTTAAAATATTAAAGGAAGATGGTATTTTTGTAACCCAAAGTGAAAGTCCATTTTACTCTTTAGATATTATAAAAGATATTATCAAAAATTTAAAAATATCCTTTCCTATCGTAAAACTTTATACAGCAAACATACCTACTTATCCGGCTGGATATTGGTCCTTTACTTTAGCTAGCAAAGTTTATGATCCTTTAAAGGTCGATATGGAAAAATTAAAAGATAATATTAAACGAAAAGATTTAAAATATTATAATGAAGAGATTCATTTTAGCTCTTTTGCTCTTCCAAGCTATGTAAAAGAAAGACTAAAAGAAGTTTTAAGTTAAAAATTATTAAAGTCCATCTCCATAGTTAACAATTAACATAACAGCTTCCCTTAAGGCTTCCTCTACCGTAGTTTCGGTAGAAAGTTTTTGTTTTAATATAGGTATTATTTTTTCTATAAGTTCGTCTGAATAGCCAAGTAAAGATAATCTTCTTTTAACCTCTTTTATAATAGGATTTTCTTTTAAAAGACCATTTTTTAATTCAAAAATAATTCTTTCTGCGGTTTTTCTTCCAATACCTGGTACTTTTATAAGCTTTTCTATTTTTGTATGTTCAACAATATCTAATATTTCCTCCGGAGTATACATAGATAAAATTGAAAGAGCTAATTTAGGACCTAATTTAGGAATTTTTAAAAAAAGATGAAATATCTCTCTTTCTTTTTTTGTTAAAAACCCATAAAGTTCTATTTTATGCTCCGAAAGTTGAAGATGTAAGAAAAGAAAAATCTCTTCTCCTATTTTAAGATTTTTAAAATATCTTGTGGGGACATTTATTTCAAATCCTATAACTGGAGTATCAAGAACTAAAAGACCCTCATCAATCCCAACAATTTTTCCTCTAATATGATGAAGCATCTATTTCCTCGCGAATCTCTTTTAAAAAATTTTTCAAACCTTTTATATCATCTTTTTCTATAAAAGAAACTACCTTACTACCTATTACTATGGCATCTGCAAAGTTTAAAGCTCTTACATGCTCTTTTTTAGATATACCAAATCCAATCCAGACAGTTTTATTTGAAATTTCCTTTACTTTTAAATAGTGTTTTTTTATATTTTCAAAATCTAAAGATTCCCTAACTCCGGTTATACCTGTTAAAGAAACATAATAAATATTTTTTCCACTAACTTTTGATATCAAAGCTATTCTATTTTCATCTGAAGTTGGAGCTGCTAAAAAGACGGGATCTAAATTTAAAGCTTTTGCTTTTTCTGAAAGTTCTTTCCCTTCCTCAGCAGGTAAGTCTGGAATGATAAATCCGTCTCCATTAACTTCCTTTAAATTATTTAAAAATTTATCCTCTTTATATTTAAAAACCGGATTATAGTAAGTCATAATATATATCTTTTTTTCTGGAAAACTTTCTTTAAGTTTAGAAACAACTTCAAAAGATTTTTTTAAATTTCCTCCAGCTTTTAAAGCTCGAAAATGAGCTTTTTGAATAGTAAGTCCATCTGCCAAGGGATCTGAAAAAGGTATTCCAAGTTCTAAAATATCTGCATAATCTAAAATGGTTTTTAGATAATCCATAGATCTAATGCAATTAGGATCACATAAAGTAGCATAAATAACAAGTTTCATAACTAATCCCCCAAAATTTCTCTGCAGATAAGATCTTCCAAGGTTTCTCTTTTTCTAATAACAATATGTTTGTCTTTTTTTACTAAAATTTCTTTTGCTCTAGGCCTAGAATTATAATTGCTGGCCATAGACATAGTATACGCTCCTGCAGAAAAACAAACTAATAAATCTCCTTCCTGACATTTTTTTATTTCTCTATCCTTTGCTAAAAAATCTCCACTTTCACAAATGGGGCCTACAATATCAACTATTTCTATATCTTCTTTATTTTGATATAAGGGCTCTATATAATGGTAAGCTTGATATAAAGATGGTCTTGGAAAATCATTCATTCCAGCATCGCAAATATAAAAGGTCTTATCTTCATTTTTCTTTATATATAAAATCTTAGTAAGCATAATGGCCGTATTTGCTATTAAGTATCTTCCAGGTTCAACAAATAATTTCAATTTATATTCAAAATTTTTAAGTTTATTTATTACTTTTTTTGCAAAATCCTCTAAAGGAAATAAAGGATCATTAGGAGAATATTTTACTCCCCAACCTCCCCCAATATCAATAAAATCTAGTATTATATTTTCTTTTTTTAAAACTTTTATAAACTCCAAAGTCTTATCTAAAGCCTCTAAAAATGGCTCTTTTTCAAAAATTTGAGAACCTATATGAAAATGAATTCCAATAGGATTTAAATATTTTTCTTTTTTAGCTAACTTGTACATTAAAAGAGCATCTTTGAAAGAAACTCCAAACTTACTTTTTTTTAAAGCTGTGGCAATATAAGGATGAGTTTTTGGATTTACTTCTGGATTTACCCTTATAGAAATATTAGCAATTTTATTTAATTTTTGAGCTACTTTCAAAGTTGTTTTGAGCTCTGAAAAACTTTCAACATTTATAGCTAAAATATTATTCTTTAAAGCATATTCTATTTCATCTTCCCTCTTTCCAACTCCCGAAAAAATAGTATTTTCTAAGTCTTTTTCTACTTTTAAAACTCTAAACAGCTCTCCTTTAGATACGGTATCAAATCCTATATCATTTTCTTTATATATTTTTAATATATTTATATTTGAATTTGCCTTAACTGCATAAAATATTTTTGTATCATAATCTTTAAATGCATTTTTTACCTTATTTATAAAATAATCTATAGCTTCCTTAGAATAAACAAAAATAGGAGTTTCTTTTTTTAAATTTTCTAAATCAAAATTTTCCACAAAGATTTTTCTATCTTTTATATTCAAGCTAGGTAAGAAATCTTTTAAATTAATCATTTTTTTCACCTTCTAAAAAAAAGTTTTTAAGTCTATTTATTACTCTTTCCTTTCCAAGAAATTCAATTAGGGTATCTAGCTCTAAACCTTGAAGTTTCCCGGTTAAGGCTATTCGGATGGGCATATAAAGTTTTTTTCCTTTTACTTTTAACTCTTTTTGAATACTTTTAACAATCTTTTTAAAAGTATCTTTATTTAATACTTGCTCAAGCTTTACCTTTTCAAAAAACTTTTCAATTACTTTAATAGATTCAGGATTTGTTTTTATAAATTCCAAAGCTTTTTTATCTATTTCAAATTTATCTGTTAAAAGTTCTTTTAGGTATACAAATACATCTTCTAAAGTTTTATAGTAATTTCTAGTTAAATCAATGGCTTTATAGAAAGTTTTTTTATCTGTTTTAAACTCCTTGTCTTTAATTTTTATAACTAGAGTATCTCCAATTTCTTTAATATCAAAATCTTCTCTTACCTTTACAAATTCTTTTAAGTGTTTGTACAAAGTATCTAAGTCTAATTTTCTTATAAAAAATTCATTAATAAAATCTAATTTTGTTGTATCAAAAATAGCCGGAGCAGGATTAACATCTTTAAGATCAAAAAGCTCTATAAGTTCTTCTTTTGTAAAAATTTCTGGATGTTCCTTTTTTTGGGATATTTCTTTATAAAGTTTTTCGTTGGGATACCATCCTAAAAGAGCTAAAAAATTAATTAAACTTTCAGGTAAATATCCTTTGCTTCTAAATTCTTCTACAGATGTAGAGCCATGTCTTTTTGAAAGTTTACTTTTATCTTTTCCTAAAATTATGGGAAGATGAGCAAATTTTGGAATATCCCAGTTAAATGCCTTATAAAGTAAAATTTGTTTTGGAGTGTTACTTATATGATCTTCTCCTCTAATAACATGAGTTATATTCATCAAATGATCATCAATAACTACAACAAAATTATAAACTGGAATTCCATTAGATCTAACAATAACAAAATCTCCCCCAATATTAGAGCTGTCAAATTCTAAAACTCCTTTTACCAAATCTTCCCAAACTATTTTTTCATTTTCCGGAAGCTTAAAACGAATAACAGGTTTTCTTCCTTCTTTTTTTAATTTCTCTTTTTCCTCTTTAGTTAAATTTCTACACTTTCCGGTATATCTAGGAGGTAATCCCTTTTTTAATTGTTCTTTTTTCATATTTTCAAGTTCTTCTTT
>DQVG01000010.1 GCA_015661865.1 Desulfurobacteriaceae bacterium | reverse complement strand
GCAATAATAAATCTTAAAATTCCTCCAAACATCCTCAGTACCTCCTTTTTTTATCTCTATTTCACTTTCTCTTTTCTTTAAGAAAAGTTTTATTTGACACTATACTTTGAAATTATGGAAATGGCTTTTTAGGCTTGTTTTTATTTTTGATAAGTTTTAAACTGATCTTATCTAAAGAAATAATTTCTAAGTTTATACTTTTTAATTTTTTAAATATTGTTTGGTAATATCATAGATAATAGGATAAAAAGGATAAATGATGGATCTTATTAAAAATCTTTCTTTTGTAATCTAGATTATGAAGAACTTTTTGTAGTTAGAATTTTGTTGACAAGAATTATTTAGTTATTAAATTGAAAATTGAAAATCAAATAAAAAGGAGTTTTATTCATGGACAAATTAGTTGTTTTATGTGATAAAAAAACAAATTACATTTATATGCATATGGATATTGGTTTTAGTGTATTTGTAAAATACAATGGATTTAACATTTTATTTGACACAGGATCTAAGCCCGGAATACTTGAATGGAATAGTGAAGTTTGTAATGTAAATTTAAATAATGTTGATTATGTCTTTATATCCCATAATCATTGGGATCATATAGGTGGAAGTATTTATTTTATTGATAAAAATATTAAAACTAACTTAGTAGTTTGCGAAAATACAGATATTTATAAAGATCTTAAAAGAAAGTCCCAAGTATATTCGAATTATTTTTTAAAAACCTTACCTACTTTTGAAGAGGTTAAAAAAACTTTTAATATTTACTACTCTACAAAAAAAGATCAAGTAGAAAAAATAGAAAAAGATTTACCTTTTTTAAAGATACTAGGTCCTTATAAAATTCCTTTTACTTATCCTTCCTTAGAACAAGCTATTTTATTAAAAACACGGTTGGGATTAGTAGTTTTAGTAGGATGTTCTCATTTTGGAATTGATAATTTAGTAAAGGAAATTGTTGAAATGTACAAAAAAGACATCTACTTTCTTATAGGTGGTTTCCATTTAATTGATTCACCTTCCAAAGAAATAGAAAGGTTAGCTGGTGTTTTAAAAGAGTATGTTGAGTTTATAGCTCCAGCTCACTGCACTGGAGATAGAGCTGAAAAAATTTTTAAATCTGTTTTTAAAGATAGATTTATAGAGTCTAAAGTAGGCATTGAAATGCTTTTGTAAAGTTAAATTTCTCTATTTTCTTTGCACCAGAAGCCATTATCTATAAAAATTTCTATTAAAATTATCAAGGTTAATTTTTTTATAAAAGGTTAATAAACATAAAATATTTTTTAGAAAAAAAAGAGAAAATAAAATATATTCAAGCAAATCTTTTAAGTAGAGGTAGGCAAAGATGGAAGGAAAAATTTTTAATAAATTAAAGAATATAAAAACTAAATTTGAAGAACTTGAAGAGAAATTAGGAGATCCAAATGTAATTTCTAACTCTGCTAAATATAAAGAAATAACTAAAGAGCATTCTGAACTCAAACCAATATACGATAAGTTTTGTGAATATGAAAATGCTTATAAAAATTATCAAGAATGTTTAAATATTTTAGAAAATGAAAAAGACGAAGAATTAAGAGAACTAGCTAAAGAAGAAAAGAAGATATTAGAAAGAAAATTAAAAGATTTAGAACATAACTTAAAAATTATGCTTCTTCCAAAAGATCCAAATGATGAAAAGAACGTAATTATGGAAATTCGAGCAGGAACTGGGGGAGAAGAAGCAGCTCTTTTTGCAGCAGATTTATTTAGAATGTATACAAGATACGCTGAAAAAAAAGGTTGGAAAGTGGAAGTTTTATCTGCAAATGAAACTGGTTTAGGTGGATTTAAAGAAGTTATATTTTTGATTCAAGGAAAAGGAGCTTACTCTAGACTTAAATTTGAAAGTGGAGTCCATCGAGTTCAGAGGGTTCCGGTAACTGAGTCCTCTGGTAGAATTCACACCTCTGCTGCTACTGTAGCTGTTCTTCCAGAGGCCGAGGATGTAGAAGTAGAAATAAAAGAAGATGATTTAATTATAGAAACTTTTAGATCCTCGGGAGCTGGTGGACAGCATGTAAATACCACCGACTCTGCAGTAAGAATTACTCACAAACCTACCGGAATAGTAGTTTCTTGTCAAAGTGAGCGTTCCCAAATTCAAAATAGAATGAAAGCTATGAAAATTTTGAGAGCTCGTCTTAAAGATTATTATGAACGTCAGAAAAAACAAGAAATTGATAGCATGAGAAAATCTTTAGTAGGAAGTGGAGATAGAAGTGAAAAAATAAGAACTTATAACTTTCCTCAAGGTAGGGTAACGGATCATAGAATAAATTTAACAGTTTATAATCTGCAAGAAGTTTTAAACGGAGAACTTGATGAGATTATAGATGCTTTAGCTTTAGCTGAGCAAACCCAAAAATTAGAGGAGTTAGAAGTTTAAATAAAGCCGCTGCTTTTATAGCAGCGGCCTATTTTTATTTTGCAACGTCACAAGCCCTTTTTTCTCTAATTACAGTTACTTTGATTTGTCCTGGAAACTTTACTTCTTCCTCGATTTTTCTTGCAATTTCATGGGCTAAAAGCTCGGCTTCTTCATCCAAAATTTTATCTGGTTCAACCATAATCCTTATTTCTCTTCCAGCTTGAATAGCATATGCCTTTTGAACACCCGGGAAACTTTCTGCAATACTTTCAAGCTTTTGAAGACGTTTAATATAAACATCTATACTTTCCCTTCTTGCCCCAGGACGAGCAGCAGAAAGAGCGTCCGCCACCTGAACAATAATGGATTCTATAGATTTATGAGGACGCTCATCATGGTGAGCTGCAACCATGTCACAAATATCCTCACTTTCCCCATATTTTTTCAAAATTTCTGCTCCAATAAGGGCATGAGATCCACCTTCTTCATGATCAATAGCCTTTCCAACGTCATGTAAAAAGGCAGCCCGCTTACATTTTTCCACATCTAAACCAAGTTCACTAGCCAAAAGTTCTGCAATATAAGCTACTTCCTTAGAATGCTCTAAAATATTTTGACCATATGAAGTCCTGAACTTTAATCTTCCAATAAGCTTTTTTATCTCGGGATGAATATCTAAAATTCCAACTTCAAGACAAGTTTGCTCTCCGGTATTTATAATATCCTCCTCTACTTCTTTTTTTACCTTTTCGACAACTTCCTCTATTCTTGCGGGGTGAATTCTTCCATCGGCTATTAATCTTTCCAAAGCTATTCTAGCGATTTCCCTTCTAACAGGATCAAAACATGATATAGCTACAGCTTCTGGAGTATCATCTATAATAAGATCAACTCCGGTAGCCATTTCAAAAGCTCTAATGTTTCTACCTTCTCTTCCGATTATCCTTCCTTTCATTTCATTATTAGGAAGATCTACTACAGAAATAGTTGAATCTAAAACATAAGAAGTTGCTAGTCGTTGAATAGTAGTAGCCAATATCTTTTGAGCTTCTTTTTCAGCTTCTCTTTCAAGTTCCTCAAGTTGTTTTTTGAATTTTTGAGCAAGTTCTTGACGATATTCTTCTTCTACTCTTTTTATTAATTCATTTTTAGCCTCTTCTTTAGTCATATTTGCAATTTTTTCTAAAAGTTTTTCTTCTTCTTGTTTCATTTCCTCTAATTTCTTTATTTCCTCATTTAATATATTTTCCTTTTCTTTTAAAATATTTTCTTTTTCTTCAATTTCCTTTAAAAGCTTTTTTATTTCTTTTTCTTTTGAAGCTAAAACTTCTTGTTTTTTTGTTAACTCTTTTTCTAACTCAAGAAGTTCTTTTTTCTTTTCCTGATATTCCAAAGAAAGTTTTTCTTTTTCTTTTAAAAGTTCTTCTTTTGCTTTAAGTTTAAGTTCCCGTTCTAAATTTTTTAATTTTTCATTAAGTTCTTGTTTTAAACGTTTTTTCTCCTCTTCAAGTTTCTTTTTTTCCTCTAAAATCTCTTTTTCTTTTTCTTTTATCTTATTTGAGCTTACAGCTACGCCAATACCTACTCCGACTGCAAATGTTATAGATCCTTTTAATATATCTTTTATTGACATTTTTTTTCCTCCTAGGAGTAATAATAAGATCAACCTTTTTATCAAAATATTCTCGAGGTAACTTGTTTACTAAAAATTTATCTAAAGTCACCCCTATTTTAAACATAAAAGATTTTAAAAATCTATCATAATAACCTTTACCAAAACCTAATCTATAACCTTCTTTGTCAAAAACAATACCTGGAACAATAACAACATCTGGTCTTAGCATTTTAGCAAAGTTTTTGGAAGGTTCAAAAATTCTAAATTTTCCTTTTTTTAAATGTTTTAGACTTTTTATTTTATAAGGGAAAATATAAAAACCTTCTACCTTTGGAAATAAGATTACTTTATTTTTAAAATAATAAAAAAGAGGCTTAACGTTAATCTCATTTTTTAAGGGATAATAAAGCATTATTTTTTTAAATTTAAAAGATTTTAAGTATTTGTAAAGTTTAAGACAAAGTTTTAAGGAGTTCTTCATTATAAAATCTTTATCCAAGTTATTTCTTAACTTTTTATATTTTTCTCTAAGATAAATTTTACTTTTCAATTTGACTCTCCAAAAACAAATTTAACAAATAAAATTCCGAAAGTATTTCCTATAAGTAAAAGCAAAGTTTCTAATATAGCTAAAATTACACCTATACTTCCAAAATAAGCTACTAAAGTAGGAATATTTCGCCTAAATAATGCAAAAGTTTTATTAAAATAATCACAAACCAAAGAGCCAAGACCAGCCTGATAAGGAGTCAAAATTCCTTCATGAAGTAAAGAAACTATTATAGCTACACCTATTTGAAGACCTGTAGTAGCTGAAATAAAGGCTAAACTAATTTGAGGAGGAAGATTAAATATTTTTCCCAAAGGAAATAATAAAGGTTTTAAAAAGTCAAAAAAATGTAAGTTTATTAATATGCTTACCAAAAGGGACATAAGAACAAGAGTCTTAGCTAATTTCAAAAAATCTAAGGTTGCTTTTTTTAAACTTTCAAAAAAACTCCTTTCTTTTTCAGTAAATTTTATTGGTAATTTTATTTTTACCTTTAAATTCTTATATAAAATTAAGGTTACAAAAAATAAAAATATATCTTGAACAAGCTTTCCCAAAGCAAAATAAATTCCACCTTTTCCTAAAAGAAAGGCTAAAGGTAAAATATATATAAAATATCCGTTAACTGCAATAGCAAAAAAACAAATTAAGTAAAGTTTTATAAATTCACTTTCTGGAAGCTTTGGTTTTATAAGCTGTAAAAATCGAAAACCAAGATGAGGATTAATAAAATGAAGAAATATTAAAATATGTAAATCAGAAGATATATATTTTTTTATATAAAGCAAAGCACCTTTTCTTAAAATAACTTCTGCTAAAATAAATCCGAAATAAACTATAGGAAGAAGTTTTATAACTATTATAATAGGTGATATTATTTTAAAAATCAAATCTATCATAGAAAACCTCAAATTTAGGGTGAAAAATTGATAAAGCTTTTTTTTATTTTTCTTTTTATTACATTAGCTTTTGCTAAAACTATTATTTTGTTGCCTAAAAGTAATTGTAAAAGTTCAATTTTAAAAGATATAGTAAAATTGGTAAATAATATTATAAGTGTAAGAAACGAAATTTCTAAAAATTTAACTTTAACTTACTTGCTTGGTTATTATCCGCATATTGAAAATGTAACAATAAAAAATATAAATTGTACTTTTAACTCAGAATATGAGGCTACCTTAAACATAAAACTTTATGAAAAATATAAAGTTACTTCTCCAGATATAAAAATAAGTAAAAGAATTCATCGGCTTTTTTATAGAATATCAGCTCAAAAATTTTTTGATGCTTTAGCTGATGCAATCTTCCAAAATTATGGACAATATATTACTAATTTAAATATTACTTTATATGTATTTGATGGAAAAAATAATACCTACATACCGGCCTGTTATTTATATGCTACTTATGATGATTACTTAAGTGGTTCTTATAAAATTAATTGCACAGATCAAGTTTTTTTGTTTTGTAAAAAAGAATATCAAGAACTTGAAAATAAAGCTTTAAACGGTAAAGAAAAGGAGGATAAAGATGTTTAAAGTATTAATAACAGAACCTATAGCTCAAGCGGGAATAGATATATTAAATGAACAGCCTGATATAGAAGTTCATTATAATCCGGAGCTTTTTAGAAACTATGAAAAAATATTAGAAATTATTCCAGAATACGATGCTCTTATTACAAGAAGTGGAACTCCCGTAAAAAAAGAGCTTTTAGATAGAGCAAAAAAATTAAAAGTAGTTGGGCGAGCTGGAACTGGAGTAGATAATATAGACATAGAAGAATGCAGTAAAAGAGGAATTTTAGTAGTAAATGCTGCAGGAGGAAATGCTATAGCGGCTACAGAACTTACCTTAGGTATGATGATAGCTACTATACGTAAAATTCCTCAGGCCCATAAAAGTTTAAAAGAGGAAAGAAAATGGGAAAGAAAAAAATTTATGGGAATTGAGCTTGCAGGAAAAACTTTAGGAATTATAGGATTTGGAAGAATAGGATCAAGAGTAGG
>DQVG01000074.1 GCA_015661865.1 Desulfurobacteriaceae bacterium | reverse complement strand
CAGCCGTAGGTTTTCCATAAAGACCTTTTTGAGGAGGATAAGGGGGTTTTTTCCTAGGTTCTCCCCTTTTTCCCTCTATCATTTCTAAAAGAGCAGTTTCTTCTCCACATATATAAGCTCCAGCACCTTTTTTTATTTTCAAATGAAAGGTAAAATCAGATCCTAAAATATTATCTCCTAAAAAGCCTTTTTTATAAGCATCTTCTATAGCTTTTTCAAGTCTTTTTATTGCCAAGGTATAATCCGGTCGAATAGCAATATATCCATAATTAGCTCCAATTATATAAGCTGCAAGAATAGCTCCTTCTATAACTAAATGAGGATCATTTTCTAAAATAATTCTATCTTTAAAAGTTCCCGGCTCTCCTTCTTCTGCATTAACAATTACAAATTTAGGAGTGTCTTTTTGATTTTTTGCTATCTCAAGTTTTATTCCTGTAGGAAAACCTGCTCCTCCCCTTCCTCTTAATTCAGATTTTTTTATTTCATCTAAAAGCTCATCTGGAGACATTTTAAGGGCTTTTTTTAAAGCCTCATATCCCCCTGTATTTATATAAGCTTCTATACTTTCTGGATCAATTTTTTTTATATTCTTAAGTAAAATTGGGGTACCTATAACCTTAAAATCTATCATTTATAAATCCTCCTTATTTGAGTATGAGAAAATGTAAACTAGCTATTTTCTTTATATTTTTTCAAAATACCCTTAACTTTTTCAGGAGTTAATTTCCCATGAATATCGTCGTTAATTAAAATAACTGGTGCAAGAGAGCAAAGACCTAAACAGGAGGATTCCTCCAAATAAAAAAGACCGTCTGGAGTAGCTTCTCCAAAATCAATATTTAAATATTCTTTTATGGCTTCTACAACTTCATCTACCCCTTCCATATGACAAGGAAGATTTTTACATACTCGTATTACATATTTTGCCCTAGGTTTTAAAGATAATCTTGGATAAAACGAAATTACAGAGTAAACTTCCGGTATACTTTTCCCATGCTGCTTTGCTATCTTTTTTATAGCTTGGGGAGGAAGATACTTTTTAGGATTTTTGTTTTGTTCTTCAAGAAGATCTTCAATAAGAGAATTTTTGAAAAACTTTTCTTTATTCAATTTAAAAACCTCCTTATAGTATGAGAAAATTAATTGTTTTTAAAAATTTTAGCAAATGTAAAAATTTTTTATCATAATCAAAATTATTTTTATTTAAGAATTTATTTTGAAGATATTTTACTAATGAGTAATTAGAGGTCCTGAATTAGTAGAAAGTATTATATTTAATATCTTATTTTATAGAAATTGGAAATAAAAATTTTAATAGAATACTAAAATAAAAAAGGGAGGCAATTAACTGCCTCCCCTTTTTATATAAATTACTCTTCTACTTCAACCCATTTATCTTTTAATCTTTCTAAAACTTGAGGTAAAGTAGTATATTCCATTTCTTCTAAAGGTAATCTATGGGGCTCAAATGGACCATGCCTTCTAATATAATCAGCTACTTCATTGCATTTTTGTCTTACTCTATCGAAAGCTACGTCCTCAAAGAAATCTACAGGGCCAATAAGTTCTCCATTTGCTATTTGAAAACCTAAAGCTACTACTCTTGGAGGTCCATCAAACCTTGAAGGAGTAGCTTGTTCTAAGGAAACTGGCATAAGAGGTCCATAGTGAGATCCCCTCATCCATCCTTCAACAAGATGAGAATAAGTGAAAGGTTCTAAAGCTTCCCCAACTGCAGGAAAACCACTTTGACATCTAACAATAAGAACGGGATCATCTTTTCCTACATAATGACCTGCTATCATATTTACTTTTTCTACAGATGCCACCGCAGCAATTTCATTATCCTTTCTTCTATAAACTCTTTTTATAATAAATCTAGAGGATGCTCCTATTAAAAGTAAAATATCATAAAGATCTTCCGGAGCATTTAGTTTAATCATTTTATTTTTTTTGACATCTAAAATCTCAAAAGTAAAACCTGGACGCATAGAAGGATCAATTACAAGACCAGAAGTATTGAAAGGATCCGCAAACATTTTATAAAGAGGATAATTCCAAGCTGAAGGAGCAGTTTTATCTGCAACAAAAACTATTATAGGCTCACTTTTTCTTTCTTCAAATTCCATTTCGGCAACGCCAGGTCCCATACCTTTAACATTTCCCGAAAAAGTATCTACTAAAAGATCCTGACCAGCTCCATAAAGTTTTAATTCTTTTGCTCTTTCGGTACACTTATTAAATACGTCCCAAGCTAATTTATGAACTTCTGGATTATTTACTCCCTTTGTATGGGTCATAATTAAATCTAAATCGTCTCCACACCAAGCTACAAAATAATCTTTAATTATCCCTTTTTCCTTAGCTTCTTCTAACAATTCATCTGCAATCTCAATTAAATCTGGATGCATATTAGAATGGCCACACCATCCTCCAACATCAGCTTTTATTACACTTACAGTAACTTTTGCCATAACATATCCCTCCTAAAATATTATTTATTTACATTTAGCTTTTAAAATAAAAGTTTTAACTTTATCTAAATCTTTTATCCCAGGTTTTATTTCTAGTTTAGAATTTGCGTCAACTCCATATAAATTTTCTATTTTTTTTGCTCTTTCTATATTATCAAGACCTATACCTCCTGATAAGATAATAGGAATTTGTACATTTTCAATTAAAAACTTAACAAAATTCCAATTGGTTTCTTCTCCCGTTCCCCCATAAAGTCTATCCTTCTTTGTATCTATTAAAATAGCACTTACTACTTTTTCGTAGGGTTTTATTTTATTTAAATAGCACTTAAACTTTTCTTCCTTTAAATTTATTGGTATTCTAAAAACTTTGATAACCTTTTCTTTACCTATATAACTACAGTATTCAACGCTTTCCTCCCCATGAAGTTGCGCAAAATCCAAATTGCAATAAGATAGCATTTCTAAAACTGTCCATTTGTCTTCATTAACAAAAACTCCAACTTTTTTAGTAAAGGGACCTAAATTTTTCGAAATTTTCCTTACT
>DQVG01000047.1 GCA_015661865.1 Desulfurobacteriaceae bacterium | reverse complement strand
TGAAAGATCAAATATACAAAGCAAATAAAATTTTAGGAATTAAGAAAGTTTTTACTTTTGATCTTCCAGATAACCGATTTGATTCGGTTGATTTTCTAGATATATTTAAAATTATTGAGGAAATAAAAAATAAGTTAAAGCCTGAAATAATATTCATCCACTCAAAATCAGATTTAAATATAGACCATCGTATAACTCATAAAGCAGTTATTACCGCTGCAAGACCTGTGAAAGGTGAAACTGTAAAAAGTATTTACGCTTTTGAAGTTTTGTCATCTACAGAATGGAATTATCCTTTATCTTTTTCTCCAAATGTTTATTTTAATATAGAAAATACCTTAGATTTAAAATTAAAAGCAATGTCAGAATACAAAAATGAATTAAGGGAATATCCCCATCCTAGATCCTTAGAAGGAATAAAAATAAAAGCTAAACAGAGAGGAATGGAAGCAGGTTTTAGTTATGCAGAAGCTTTTGAGTTAATAAGAATAGTATATTGAAAGGATACCATCAAAATTTAAGGAAAATTAGCTAAAAATCTAAGTGTTAATTTTCCTATTTAAAGTGTGTTTTATAATTTTCTATTTATACCAAATTTGGGAATTTTAAATTTTTATTCATAGTACTGGAAATAATTTAAAAAATATATAGCATGCCTCAGATACAGGATGTATTTTATAACTGAATACTATTTATAAAAATTTTTAACTATGGATATTTAACTAATTTTAAAAAATCTTTGATTTTAATATCCCATCCATATTTATCTATTATAGGTTTAATATACTTTTTAAAATCTTCTAGGGAATGGTAGGAACCTTCATTTTTATTTTGAGGTTTTGGGCTAAATTTAAAGTTTAAAATATTATCTAAGTTTTCTATAAATAATTTTTGAATTTCTTTTTGTAAAAGTATATAAGAAGATTTTAAAGTATGAAAACTTTCATCTATATAGATTTCCTTTTGAAATAAAATATCGCCTGTATCTATGCCTTCATTTATTAAGTGTATAGTTACACCCTTTGGGGTGTTTTCAATAAAACTCCATACATTTGGATAACATCCTTTATTCCAAGGTAGATATGATATATGAAGATTTACTATTTTATTTCTATACGCATCAATAATGTCTTTTTTTATTATATATTTATAATTATAACTAAGAATTAAATCCGGACTTAAATTTTCCAACAAATTTAAGCTTATCTTTTTTTCCACAAGTATAGTATGAAATTTTTTTCGTAGATAACTATACAGAGGATATGTTACTTCTAGGTTATTAGTTAAAAATAATATTCTCACCTTGCATTGCCCTCAGAAAATTCTAAAATCTTTCTTAACATTTATAATTTTTAAATTATTAATTTTACATTATAAATGATTCCTTTTTAAAATAAAGGTGTAATACTAACGATTTCTAACCTAAAAACTTTGGAGGCAAAAAATGAGAGATACTATTTCAAATATTTTTATATTTATAGGAGTTTTTTTTATAATTTTAGGGATTATCTTTAAGTTATTTCCTTTTTTTGGAAAACTGCCGGGAGATATTAATATAAAAGGGAAAAACTATGTTGTGTATATTCCTATAGTTTCGAGTTTAATTTTAAGTATAGTGTTAAGTATAGTATTAAATTTATTATTTCTTATATTTAAAAAATAAGGGGGATTAGAATATGTTTTTTGATATGTATTTACCTACAAAAATTGTTTTTAGAAGGGAAAAGGAAGCTTTAGATATTTTGAAAAAAGAAAGAGATAACTTTAATCTTTCAAAAGTAGCTTTTTTTGTTTCTAATAGCTCAAAAAAATATGGTTATTTTGAAAAGATATTTAAAATTTTAAATCCTCAAAAATATGTAATATTAGATAATTTACCTGTTGAACCTACGGAGAAAGATTTAGAAGATATTTTCCAAAAATTAAAAGATGAAAACATTTCCTTAATTGTAGCTATAGGGGGAGGTTCTGTTTTAGATACTGCAAAAGCTATTGGTATTTTACTTAGAAATCCTTTGAAAGATATAAAAAAAGCCTTTATATATATTGATAAATTTAAAAACGAAGCTGTTGATATGATTGCGGTTCCTACTACAGCAGGATCCAGTTCAGAAGTTACACCTTATAGTGTTTTTAAGGTAGAAGCTCTAAAAAGTAAATCTCCTATCGTTTCTAGAAAAGGTTTTTATAAATTAGCTTTAGTTATTCCAGAATATACATATACTATGCCTCCAAAAGTTGCCTTATATTCTGGAATAGATGCTTTTAGTCATTTGATAGAAAGTTATTTATCTTTAAGGAGTTTTGAAATAAGCGAATTTTTTAGTATATTTGGAATGAAAATATTTTTTGAAAATATTTCAAAAACCTTAAATAATGCAAATACTTTAGCTAGAGATAATATGGTAAAGGCATCTTTGTATGGAGGGATATCTATTACCTTGGCTGGAGCCGGACTGATGCATATTTTGGGACATATTATAGGATACTATAAAAATTTACCCCACGGTCATACTTTAGCTTTGGTTATGCCGGAGGTAATTAGATTTTACGGAACTTCTGTTTATAATAAATTAAAAATTTTTGAAGACCTTCTAGGAAAAAGAAATTTAAATCCTCTTGAATTTGTAAATTATTTTTCAGACTTTTTAAAGGAGTTATTTTATAAAGATTTACAAGTGGAAAAAGTTAAATTTTCTAAGGAAGATATTAAATTATTTATAAATTCTTTAAAAGGAAAGGAAAAGTTATTTAGTAAACTTCCTAAAATTCCAAAGGAAGAAGATATTATAAAAATTTACGAAAATGTATAAGATTATTATTAGAATTAGATAAAAATTGAAAAACTTGGGGGGATAAATTTGAACAAATTTATGGATTTTTTAAAAAAATTTAGAAAAGATGATGAGTTTGATATAAAAAAATATATTTATCAGTCTTATAAAAATAAGAAAAAAATACCAATCATATTTTATTTTGAGGAACTTCCCATATGTGAGAAAGTAAAAGTAAAAGAAATATTAGAAAATGAAAAAACAATTTTATTAGAACCTGAAAAAAAACTTTTAAGAGCTTTAGGTGAAGTAAAAGATATTTTTTTTAAAGTTCAACATGGAAATAAAACTTTATTTTTTAAATCAAATGTTATATATGGAAATGAAGAAGGAATAGAAATAGAATTCCCAAAACCTTTAATGGGAGATAAAATAGTAAGACTTTATTTAAGAGTAAGACCTAAATGGAATGAACCTATTTTAGTAGATATCTTTCCAAAAGAGGATGAAAACGAAAAAAATGAAAAGGAAAGTAAAAATAAAGTGTGTTTAAAAGGAAAAGCTTTAGATATATCTGAAACTGGAATAGGGGTTTTTGTTCCTTTAAAAGAGGAAATAGAAAAAGATCTTGATAAAAAAAATTTTTACGAAAATTTAAAAGAAGAAAAAATTGTTAAATTGAAAATATATTTACCTAAAATGGAGCCTGTTGAGGCAACAGGGGAAATTGTTAGATGTAAAGAAGAGAAAAAAGGAAAAGTTCTAGGAATTTCCTTTTTGGATCTAGATATAGAAAACTGTGAGAAAATATTTAAGTATATATTTAAAAGACAAAAAGAAATTTTAAAATATTTAACTTCCGAAGAAGAATTTTAGGAGATAGATATGAAAGATTATTTTGAAGGTGCTATTTTAGGAGCTGCTATTGGAGATGCTTTAGGAGTTTTAACGACAAATTTAACTAAAGAGGATATAAAAAAATATTATAAAAAAGAAAAAATAGACACATTTTTAGATCCTTGTGAAAAGTCTATTTTACCTTTTTTAAAAAAAGGAATGTATTCTCACAAAACTCAAATGTTAAAAATGGTATTGGAAAACATAGTAAAATACTCTTACTTTAATCCATATCAGTACATAGAAGACCTTAAAAAATGGGTAAAAGATGAAAAACAACATAGATATCCTTCTCCGGGTCATTTAAATGCAGCTTTGGGATATTTAAATAATTATCCTTCTGCAGAAACTAAGGAAATTAAAGAACTTAAAAAATATGCTCAGGAAAATATTTTAGATCCTAAGGAAGAGGCTAATATTTTTGAAAAGATTCAAATAGCTCCAGTAAAATCTTCAGATATAGATGGAGCCTTACCTTGTTTACCTTTTGGGCTTTTAAAGTATTATGATTTAGATAGTGCCTATGAAATGGCATATCATTTTGTATCTTTAACTCATAATAGCGATATTGTAAAAGATATTGGAGGTGTGTATGCAGTAGCTATAGCTTTAACTGTTTCGCATAAATTTGACTTTTCAAAAAAGGAAGAAAAATTAGGATTTATTGATGAGCTAATTTCATTTTCTCAAGAAATGGAAGTAAAAGAGCATTTAAATTTATTATTTGAGATAATAAAAAAAGATTACCCTCCTCAAAAAGCTCAAGTTACATTAGGAAATTCTGCTTATGCAACTGAAAGTTTTTCCTTGGGTATATTTTATTTTTTATATTATCCCCTGGAATTTAAAAAGTGTGTAGTTGAAGCTATAAATGCAAATTTTTATATAGAAGGAGATATGAGCGCAATTGGATATATAGCTGGGTCTTTAAATGGGGCTTATAATGGATATTCTAAAATAGATAAAGAGTTTTTAGATAATCTTGAAGATGCCTATGAACTTAAGCTTTTAGCTGATAAGCTTTATGAAATTGTAGAAAGTCATTAATTTTAACTTTAGGTTCTATATTCAGCATTTATTTTTATATAATCATAAGAAATATCTGAGGCAAAAAATTCTTCATAGGAATTTCCTTCATTTAAGTCTAAAACTATTTTAATTATTTTATTTTTTTTCATATAATCTATAACCTTAGCCTCATCATAATTTGTTTTTTCTCCATTTGAAAAAAGAAGATAGGGTCCTATAAATAGTAAACATTTATTTGCATCTATGCCTGTTTGAACACTTCCGGCAGCAGCTACTATTCTGCCCCAATTTGGATCACATCCAAAAATGGCAGTTTTTACTAAAAGGGAGTTTCCTATACGTTGAGCTATTTTTAGAGCTTTACTTTTACTTTTAGCCCCTTTTACAATAATATGCATTACTTTAGTAGCACCTTCTCCATCTTCTACAATTTTTAGGGCTAAGTTTTTTAAAACTTTTTCCAATAAATTTCTAAATTTAAATATATCTACCTTAATTCCATCTTTTTCAGAAAATAAAAATACACAATCATTTGTACTCATATCTCCATCTACACTTATACGATTAAAACTTTTTTCCACAGAATATCTTAATAAAATATCTAGCTCTTCCTTTGAAAAACTTGCATTTGTATAGACAAAACAAAGCATAGTAGCCATATTAGGAGCTATCATACCAGCTCCTTTTGCTATAGCCATTATTTTTAAATCTCCATCTTCTACGTACTCATATTTTTCAAAACTATCTGTTGTCATAATTGCTCGAGCGCATACTTTTAAATCTTCCTTACTTTCTAAAGGTTTTAACTTAATATCTTTCAAAGCACTTAAAACCTTATTTTTTTCGAAAAACTCTCCAATTACGCCTGTTTGAGCAAATAAAATCCGTTTTTTAGTTTTAAATTTTTCTTGAAGGAATTTTTCAATATCTTCTAAGGCTTTATATCCGGCTTTTCCATTTAGGCAATTTGCGTTTCCTGAGTTAGCAAATAAGGCAAATATAGGTTCCCTATTTTTATAAATCTCTTGAGAAAAAATAATACTATGAGCTTTAACATCATTTAAAGTAAATGTGCAAGAGTAATTTACTTCTTTTTCAAAAACCCAAAGAAGAATATCTTCTTTATCCCAATTTTTTATTTTTGCTTTCTCAACAAAATATTTAACCATATCTTCCCTTTTAATAACTCACTTGTTTTTATAGTAAGTTGTTTAATATTTAAATATAGATAAATATAGAATAAATATATTTTATACTATAAACATATAAAAATCGCACTTTTACTCTTAGTTATAATAAAATATCACAAACAAGCTACGTTTTAAGGAGGATATTTTTTCATGCTAAATTTTATAGCAAAAAAGATTTTAGGAACTAAAAATGAAAGAGAAATAAAAAAGATAAAACC
>DQVG01000036.1 GCA_015661865.1 Desulfurobacteriaceae bacterium | reverse complement strand
AAGCTTTAGTTCGAGCTTGTATTGAAGATGCAAAAAATTTAGGACTAAAAAAAATTTTTACATTAACCTATCAAGTAAATTTTTTTAAAAAACTTGGATTTAAAATAGTTGATAAACAAACTCTTCCTCAAAAAATTTGGAAGGACTGTTTATATTGTCCAAAATTTCCAGATTGTGACGAAACCGCTTTAATTTTGGAGATAAATAATAAGGAAAAAGTAAATATAAGTAATAATAAATGAGATTACTTAATATTATTTTTTCTTTAAACTTTCAAAACGAGAAACATCTAAAAAAGTAACTTTTCTTCCCACTATCTTACTTAAATTTTTTAAATATTTAGGTAAAAACATTCTTTTTTGTAAAGGACTTAAATAATCTATAAATAAAGTTCCTTGTAAATGATCAAATTCATGTTGTAAAGCCTTTGCAACAATACCTTCAGCTTCAATAATAAATTCTTCTTTATAAGGGGTATAACCTTTTAAAATAACAAAAGAATATCTTTTTACTTTTTTATATACTCCGGGAATAGATAAACATCCTTCTTCAGAAACCATTTCCCCTTGTTTTTCGATAAATTCTGGATTTACTATTTTTAGATATCTCCCCTCATCAAGCAAATCTTTATCAAATTTTAAATGACCTACTTGTCTTTCTTTTAAAGCTTTCATATCCAAAACAAAAAATCTTTTAGTAAACCCAGCTTGATTAGCAGCTAATCCCAGACCTTTTTTTTCAACCATAAGTTTGATCATATCATTTAAAGTTTCATCTAATTTTTTTCCAAATTCACTATCTTCTACTTTCTTAGCTTTTTCTCTTAAAACTGGATCTACTGGAAAATACTTTAGTTCAAGCATCTTTACCTCTATAAAGCATTTATAAAGTATTTTAAATTTAAAATATATCAAAATTTTAATAATTATAAACCAAAAAAATTATTTGAAAAAGTAAAAAAAGTAATTCAAGTAACAATAAAGCATTAAATTTAATTATACTGTAAAACTTAAGTATTTTTGGAAACTATTATGTATTCTTTTTGTTTAGTTAAAGTTTGGAATTATAAATCCACTCAAAAGGTAATTTTTGATCTGGATTTAATAAAAAATTAAAATATTCTACCAAATTAGTTAAACATTAATAATAGTAAAATTAATTAATATTTTAAATCTATATCTTGCAAAAAATTAAAAAATATAGGATAATAGCCCATAACTATTTGGGAAAGATGTAGATTATATCATTTTCTTTTCATAAATTTATTAATTACAATCTTTTGCAAATAAAAATTATTTCTACAAAATAACAAGGAGATTAAAATATGATTTCTTTAAAGGAACTGGAAATATTTTTAAATTTATGTAAAGAACCTCATGTTACTAAATTAGCTAAAAAACTAGGAATAAGTCAATCAACTATTTCCTTAAGTATAAAATCTTTGGAAGAAAAAATTGGAGAAAATTTATTTGATCGTATAGGGAAAAAATTAGTTTTAAATGAAAGAGGTAGAATTTTTAAAAATTTTATAGAAGAACCTGTATTAAAACTCAAGGATGCTGAAAATATTTTTAAGCAAAATAAATTATGTGGATATATTAAAATCGCATCCTCCAAATCTTTTTCCTTTTTTCCTCTACCAAATATTATTTGTAAGTTTAAAAATACTTATCCTAACGTTTATATAGAAAAACTAACAGATAACACCAAAGTTATTGTAGAAAAAATAAAAGAAGGGGAGTTAGATCTCGGTTTTATAGAAGATGAAACTACAGATAAAGATATTATTAAGGAATTTATAGGAAAAGACGAGTTAATTATTGTTAGTAGTGATCCAAAATATAGAGATAAAGAGGTCGATATTAAAGACCTTCTTGAGAAAAAATGGATTTTAAGAGAAAAGGGATCTGGAACTCGTCAAGTTTTTGAAAGATACTTAAAAGATTTATTTTATAAACTTAATATATTTTTTATTTGCTCTAACATAGAAGAAATAATTCAAATTATAAAACACAATCAAGATACATTTAGTGTAGTTTCCAAAAAAATTGTTGAAGAGGATATTAAAAAAGGTGTTTTATTTCCCGTAAATGTTAAAAATTTCAAAATATATAGAAATTTATATATTATTTATCATAAGGAAAAATATTTATCTTTAATTTTAAAAAAATTTTTAGATTTTACTAAGAAAAATTTTAAAAGGCTATTTTAATTATTGATATATTAAATTTTAATTAATTTATAAATCTATATTTTATTAAACAAAAAAAGCTTTTTCTATTTCTGAAGTAAGTTTTTTCATTTCCAGTTTAAGAAGTAAAATTTCCTTTACTTTTCCAATATCTGCCTCTTGCCTTTTTAAATCTATATCCAAATCTGTCTTTAGTTTGATTAAATTTCTATATTCAAAAGCTTTTGTTTTAAACTCTTCAAGTTTTTTTCTTATAGAAGGCTCTATTTTTTGTAAATTATCATATATATTTTCTAAATTTCCAAATGAAACTACTAAATTTTTTGCTATTTTAGGTCCTATCCCTGGAATTCCGGGAATGTTATCTACTGGGTCCCCACATAAGGCCAGATAATCTGGAAAAAATATGGGTTTAAAGTTAAACTCTCTTAAAAATTTATTTTCGTCCCAAATTTCTAAAGTATCTAATTTTTGTTTTATTCTATATATGCTTATATTTTCTTTTATAACTTGAAATAAATCTTTATCAAAGGTAATAATACCTAAATTAGTATTTTGATCTTCACTATATTTATTTGCTAAGCTAGCTAAAACATCATCGGCCTCATAAATTCCACTTTCTATAACCGGAAAGCCTAAAAGTTTTAAAATATTTTTTAAAACTGGAAGTTGAATTTTAAAATCATTTTGATATATTTTTTTTCTTTTGGCCTTGTATTGGGAAAAATTATTTTTTCTTATATTATTAGAAAGAGATAAAGGAGAGTCAAAAACGAAAATAAAATCCTTTGCTTTATAATCTTTTTTATACTTTATTAAACTTCTTAAAAAACCAAAAATTGCAAAAGTAGGAAAACCCGTAGAAGTTTTTAAATAACTTTTTTTTAAAGCATAGTAAGATCTATAATATAATCCAGTTGAATCTACTAAAAAAATCATAATTGATCCATATCAAAATAACTTATTCTTCTAGCGTGTCTATCTCCTTCAAAATCCTCATTTAAAAAATTTTCTACTATAGCCTTAGCTAGTTCAGGTCCTAAAACCCTTCCACCTAAACAAAGAACATTAGCATTATTATGTCTTCTACTCATTTTAGCCGTATACTCGGTACTACACAGAGTTGCTCTAATTCCTTTAAATCTATTTGCTTGAATGGACATTCCAATTCCGGTTCCACATATTAAAATACCACAAACTTTTTTTCCTTCTTT
>DQVG01000043.1 GCA_015661865.1 Desulfurobacteriaceae bacterium | reverse complement strand
TATTCCACCTTATCTCCGTTAGCTTTACCTTTTTTTGCTTTGGACGGTAAAGCTAAAACTTTATATTTTCCTAAAAATCAAATATCCTATAAAATTTTATAAATAAATATCTCTTTATTTTCTTTTGCTTCTAATTAAGCAAAATTATTTACAATTTAATTATTTTTTATATTTTATAATTTAAGTAACTGTACTTAAATTTGGTAACTTTAAGCTAGAATTTTTAAATGGGGTAAAAATGATAAGAAAAAGAAATTTTCAAATACTTTTAAGTCCTATTTTCTTTTTACTTGCTATTTTAACATTAATTTTTAGCATTTATTCTTATAAAGTAAAAGAAGATTATACAAAGAAATTAGATGAAATTTTTTTAGATAAAAATTACATAAATAATGTAGAAAAATACTTTAAAGTTTTAGTAAACCTACATAAAGCTGAAGTATATTATTATTTATCCAAAAATTATCCAAATATAAAAAAATTTAGCTTAGAAATTTTAAATAGTACTATAAAGCAAGTAGATAATGAGGTTTTAAAGAAGGATATTCAAAAATTAATCTTAAAAGTGAAAAATAATAAAATTAAATCAAAAGATTTCTATGAAGTATCAAAAAAAGTAGAGAGTTTTTTATTAAAAAATAAAATAAATCATATTACTGAATTTCCCCTAAAATTTAAAGATATATATCATAAGGAAAAAGATATATATTTACAATTTAAATTTTATTCAGAAAATTTAGTAAGTTCGGACAAGTTATATAAGCAGTATGTAGATCGTTTAATAGATTTCTTAAACGATACTGTTGGATATAAAAAAATAAAGAAAAATAACTTATATTCTTTTTCAAATTTTAAAAATTTATTAAATAATACTTATCAAATATTAGAAAATCAATTTAACTTATATATTCAAACTGCCAAACAAAATATTTCAAAAAGAAAAGTTTTTTTAGAAAGGAAGTACCTCTTTTATAGAAATCTTTATATAATTTCCTTTTTTCTTTCTCTAATAATATTTATATATGGTCTTTTCCTATTTTATAGAGAGAAGGGGAACATTGAAAAGATTTTATTAAAGGATGATATAACAAACACTTATAATAAGGAAGCTTTTTTTGAGCTTATAAAAGATAAAGAAGGTTTTTTAATTATTTTAGATTTAGTTAAATTTAAAAGATTTAATGAAATTTATGGAAGAAATTATGGAGATAAAGTTTTAAAAGTCATATCTAAACGATTATTTGATATTTTTAGAAATTACAATCCTATAATTTCCCGATTATGGTCAAATACATTTGTTGTTTTTATTCCTTTTGATAATCTTTCAAAAGAAAAAAAAGAAAAGCTTAAAAGTTATGCTTTCTTAAAAAGAGTAAAGGAAAGATTAGAAGAAAGTATTCTTTTAAATGATGGAGTAGAATACTCCCCCAAATTTACTTTGATTTTAACCCAAAAACCTAATTGTTTAAAATGTGTATATAAAAATATTTTTAATCAATGTGATTTTTATTCTTATGTAGAATTTTTGGAAGATTATGCTAAGCAACAAAACAAAGGTTCTATTATTATTTATGAAGGAACAATAAACTTTAGGGATAAATTAAAAGATATTATACAAAAAGAAAGGCTTTTACATAAGGCTATAAAAGAAGATAGAATTGTAGCTTATTTTCAGCCTATAGTAGATTCTAAAACCTATAAACCTTATGCTTTAGAATGCTTAGCTAGAATAATAGATGAAAACAATAAGGTTTTGCCAGCAGGTATGTTTATAGATCTTGCAATAGAAACAGGTCTTATAATAGATATTGATCTTAAAGTTTTAAAATATATTTCTAAGGTAAGAAAAGATATTCCTATAAAGTTATTTATTAATTTATCTCCAAAATCATTATACTCCAAGTATATTTTTGAAGAGCTTAAAAATATTTATCTTGGAAACAGTGTATTTGAAATAACCGAGCAATTTTTAGTTGAAAATTTAGAACAACTTGAAAGGTTAAGAAAGGAGTTAAATCTTGATTTTGCTGTAGATGATTTTGGAACTGGATTTTCCTCTCTTCATACAGTTATAGATTTGTCCAGTCGAGGAATTATTAGATATCTAAAAATAGATGGGTCCTTAATACAAAATGTAACAAATGATAAAAGAAAGCAGGAAATTATAGAAACTATTGTTCTTATGGCAAAAAAATTACATCTAAAAACTATAGCGGAATTTGTAGAGGATGAAAAAACGGCCAAACTTTTAAATAAATTAGGAGTAGATTTCCTTCAAGGATATTACTTTGCTCCTCCTATGCCATTAGAAAAAATAAAAGAATACTTAAGAAATACAATATCTTAATTTATCTTCAAAAAGTTTTTTATAAAGTTCATCTATAAGTTTTATATTTCTAATAGATTCTAAAATCTTAAATCTTAAAACATATACATTCCTTTCATCATCATAAGCCATTTCAACTAAAAGAGAAGAAAATTTATATTCTTTATTGTATAAAATTTTAATTACGTAAACTTTTTTTAATTCCAACTTATCTGGAGTTTCCTTTACGTCTATAGAAAACCCTCGTAAAGAAATATCTCTTAAAAATCCAAAATAATAATTATCAACAATTGCTCTTATATTAAGATCTCTAACATTTAAGCGAGGGAATTTTCTTTTATTTTCTGTTAACTTAATAATTTTAGCTTCATAAGTAGAAGGAGATTTTTCTACTAAAACTTCCAGTAAAGCAGTTTTTGAACTATTATTATGGAAAAATACTAATTCTAAAAGATCCCCAAAATTTAAAGTAGCAGAAAGAGTTGAAGGTTTTAAGTTTTTTATAATAGCTATCCCTTTATTTATATCAACTTCCAAGTCACAAAAAACGGGGATTTGTTTATTATTTAATTTTTCTTTGTAAAATCCAAAAGCTTTCATTATAATCTCCTTTTTTAGCAGACAAGTTTTCCTAAAGGTTTACCTGCTAGAAAATGAAAATGAATATGATAAATTTCTTGTCCACCTTCTTTATTACAATTTACTATAATTCTATATCCTCGCTTATCTACATTTAAATCCTTTGCCAACTTTTTTGCAACTAAAAAAAGATGACCTATAATTTCTTTGTCTTCCTCTTTTAAATCGTTTATAGTTTCAATATGTTTTTTAGGGCATATAAGAATATGAATGGGTGCTTGAGGGTTAATATCTTTAAACGCAATTACTTTCTCATCCTCATAAATTATATCTGAAGGTAGTTCTTTATTTATTATTTTGCAAAATATACAATCTTTCATGGTTTTCCTCCTCAAAGACCTAATTTTTTATATTATTTATATTGGATATTATTATGTATATATAAATTATCATACCAAAAAATTTTTTAAGGATATATAT
>DQVG01000094.1 GCA_015661865.1 Desulfurobacteriaceae bacterium | reverse complement strand
TAAATAATTAGTAAATATAAATAATTTACTTAATTATGTTATATTAAATTAGGACATGGTTTAAAATTTTAAAAATAGGGGGCACTTAGATGGGATATAAAGTAGCTATACTCGGAGCTACCGGGGCAGTAGGTAGAGAGATACTCAAGTATTTAGAAGAAGTTAATTTTCCTGTAGATGATTTAAAACTTTTAGCTTCTGAAAAAAGTGCGGGAAAATATATGGAATTTAAAGGGGAAAAAATAAAGGTTGAAAAAGTAGAAGAAGATAGTTTTAAAGGTATAGATATAGCTCTCTTCTCGGCTGGAGCTAGCAGAAGTAAAAAATGGGCTCCCATTGCTGTTAAAAGTGGAGCAATCGTTATAGATAACTCTTCAGCTTTTAGAATGGAAAAAGATGTTCCTCTTGTTGTTCCCGAAGTTAATGAAAAAGATTTAAAATGGCACAAAGGTATTATTGCTAACCCAAACTGTTCTACAATTCAGATGGTAGTAGCTTTAAAACCTATTTATGATCTATCTCCCATAAGAAAAATAGTTGTTTCAACTTATCAGGCTGTTTCAGGAGCAGGTTTAAATGCTATTAAAGAGCTTGTAGATCAAACCGAGTTTATTATAGATATTTACAAGGCTTATAAAGATAAACTTGAAGATTTTAAGTACATTCCTTATAAAAACCTTCCTTATGTTAAAGAAATTTTAAAACCGGGAAAAATTCCCTATCAAATAGCTTTTAATTGTGTACCTCATATAGATGTTTTTATGGATGAAAACTATACCAAAGAAGAGTGGAAAATGGTAAAAGAAACCAAAAAAATTATGCACGACGATAATATAAGTGTATGTGCAACATGTGTAAGAGTTCCAGTATTTATAGGACATAGCGAAAGTATATATATAGAGACTCAAGATCCTTTAAAACTCGAAGAAATATATCTAGCTTTAGAAAAAGCTCCAGGAGTAAAGTTATATAAAGATCCAAGAACGTACCCTACTCCTGTAGATGTAGAAGGGGAAAATAAGGTTTTAGTTGGTAGAGTAAGAAGAGATTTGGATAATGATAGAGCCTATACTCTTTGGGTAGTTGGAGATAATTTAAGAAAAGGTGCTGCCCAAAATGCAGTTCAAATTGCTGAAAGTTTAATAAAACTTAATCTTATTTAGTCTTGTAATTTTTTTGCATAAGCACTAATATATAAATAGAAAAATAAAATGGAGGGCATAAAATGGTAAAATTAACTTTTATAGGACATGCTACCTGGGCTGTAGAAGGAAATAATTTAAAAGGAATTATAGATCCATTTTTTGATGGAAATCCTCAAGCTGCCTTTAAAAAGGATGACTTTTTAGATGTTAATTATATTTTCCTTACTCACGGTCATGGAGATCACATAGGAGATACTATTTACATTGCCAAAAAAAGTGGAGCTACGGTAATTGCTTGTTTTGAGCTTACATTATATTTAGATAAATTTGGAGTAAATACTCATAAGATGCATGTAGGGGGAAGATACAAATTTCCTTTTGGAAAAGTTAAATTAACCCCTGCACTTCACGGTAATTCAATAGTAGATGAAAATGGAAATATTATTTATGGTGGAATGCCTTATGGATTTGTTATTGAAGTTGATGGAAAAAAAGTTTATCATGCCGGAGATACGGGACTTACCATGGATATGGCTCTTTTAGAAAGAGAAAATATTGATGTTGCCCTTTTACCTATAGGCGGAAACTTTACTATGGATATTGAAGATGCTCTTAGAGCTGTAGAGCTTATAAAACCTAAACTTGCTATTCCTATGCACTATAATACTTGGCCAGTAATTAAAGCTGATCCTTTAAAATTTGTTGAAGGCTGTAAAAAATTAGGAGTAGAATCTTTAGTTGTTAATCCTGGAGAAAGTATTGAAATTTAAAATTTAATCTAGAGGCTTATCATGAAAAAAAGATTAGAAGCTATAATTTATGGAAAAGTTCAAGGGGTGGGATATAGATACTTTACCGTTCAAAAAGCAGCTAAATATGGAATCAAAGGTTTTGTAAGAAATTTACCAGATGGATCTGTTAAAGTTGTAGCAGAAGGAGAAGAGGATAACTTAAAAAATTTTTTAAAAGAGCTTTATCAAGGACCTCCAAGGGCTATAGTTGACGATATTAAAGTTACTTGGGATGAATGCAAAAATGAATTTGATAGTTTTGAAATAAGATATTAAGTTAAGGGGGCTAATAAGTTAGCCCCCTTACTTTAGGTTTTTAAAAAGTGGATAAAATCAAAAGGTTTAAACTTGCCTTAAGAAAAAATCCTCATTACTTTCAACTTATTAAGAATTTAAAAAATTACTACAAAAAAAAATATCAAGAAAATAAAGATGAAACAAAATATCTATATCTTGCCGCTTTAGAAAGTCTAAAAGCTTTTTTAAAAGGGGAAATTCCCATAGGATGTGTTTTAATCTCTCCAGAAGGAAAAATTTTCAAAGCCCATAATCTAAAAGAAACCTTAAAAGATCCCACAGCTCACGCCGAAATTCTAGCCATAAGAAAAGCTTCGAAATATTATGACACTTGGTTTTTAAAAAATTTCAAAATATACGTAACCTTGGAACCCTGCCTTATGTGTTTTGGCTCCTTAATAGAATCTAGAATAACAGATATATACTACGGTTATTTGGAACCAAAGTATGGTTTTTCAAATTTTATAAAAATAGAAAATTTTCCAAAATTGATCATAAAAAATTTAAATTTATCCGATATTATCATTCCTATAAAAATTTTTTTTAAACTTCTAAGATATGAACATTATTTATAAAATTTAAATGTTATAATTTCATTTATTGATAAAAGTAAAACAAAAATTTCGTTGGGGGATAAGTATTTATGGATAGTTTTAAAGAGGGTAATAATTTCACCCTGGGAGCAGAGTTAGAACTTCAAATTGTTAATAAAAATACTTTGAATCTCACTCCCAAAAGCAAGCTCATCTTAGAAAACATTCCAAATCATCTAAAACCTTATATTCAACCAGAATATTTACAATCTATGATCGAAGTTATTACTCCAGTTTATGAAACTCCAGGAGAAGTTATTTCTTTTTTAAGAAAAATTTTAAAAGAGATAATAGATATAGGAAATAATTTTAATTTTACTTTTCTAGCTTTGGGAACAACTCCTACAAAAATTCCAAAAAATATAAAAATTACAGAAGATAT
>DQVG01000157.1 GCA_015661865.1 Desulfurobacteriaceae bacterium | reverse complement strand
TAATAAAATATAAAATTATCAAAGTAGTTTTAAAGATACAAAAATATTTTATAAAAGGAAATCTATCTTAAAAGACCTCTTACTATAATTTCAACTGCTTCATCTTCATCGTATCCTTTAAGCATTAAAGTTTGAATTTGCTTTTTATCTAAAGAACCTATAGCTGCTTCATGAGTTACTTTGGCAGTTGGATTATTTACAACTACAACTGGAATAGCTTTTAAAACCACATCTTTGTTTCTTATAATCTCAGAGCAATCTATATGACCTCGAGAATAATCCCCAAGACCATAGGTTTCTCCATAAAACTCAGCTTTCATTTTTCCTAAAGCTACAATCCTACTTTTGGAAAGAGCTTTGGAATGATTCCCTTTTAAATAAATGATATCCTTTACAAAAATATCATCTCCATCTCTACCTGCAATTTTAGTTTCAACATCTACAGAGCCATAGTCTAAAACATCTACTTCATAAACAACTTGAACTTTTCCGGCATTGTTTCTATCAATTTTAAATAAACTTTTATAAGTTGAACGATTTCCTACCACTCCTTTGGTTTTTGTATCAATTAAAATATCTAAATCTTTATCATGATAGTGAACCTCTTCCACCTCTAAAAAAGAATTTTCCTTAGTTTTGAAATTGGTTCGAGTAATATGTTTTATATCTTTTCCTTTAAAAGCACAGTGAGATACAAACTTAACCTTAGAATTTTTCCCCGCAAGAATATCTATAAAGATCTCTTGAGAACCTTTTCCGATTTTAGAAAGACAAAGATGTACGTCTTCATCTACTTTAACATTATCCATAACGGTTATTTTTACAAAAAGTTTATCTCCCTTTGGTTGTTTTTCAATTAATATCCCAGGATGAGGAACTTCTTTTATAATTTTTGAACCTTCTATGATTAAAGATGGATTTTGAAAAATATCTTTTGGAACTCCTAAAGATAATAAATTTTCTACTATTTTATTCATTTTACTTACCTCTTTTAATTATTATTGAAATTAGAAGAATTAGGGCTAAATTGGCAAATCTTACATTTTTCAAAGTACTCTTTAATAGATCTTGGATCACCTACTTTTACAATTTCTCCATTGCATAAAAGGGCAGCTTTTTGGGCATAATCTAAGAGTTTTTCATTATGAGTAATCATTAATACAGTTGCCCCTTTTTCTTTTAAAATATGTAAAATTTTTCCAACATCTTCAATAGAAGTAAAGTCAATCCCAGAATCTATTTCATCTAAAATTACAAATTTTGGTCCGAAAAATAAAATACTAGCAAGCTCTACTCTCTTTCTTTCCCCTCCGGATAAAGAGTTATCTACATACCTTTTTAAATATTTTTGAGGATTTAAACCTACAAGCTTTAAAACTTTTTCCTTATCATCAAACCAATTATTAATAGCATACTTCTTTGAAAGATCTAAATACTCTTGAATAGTTATCCCTTCAAAATCAGCTACCTGTTGGGGAGCCATTGTCATTCCCAAACGAGCTCTTTGATAAATTTCTAAGTCATTTATTAATTTATCTTCAAAATAAATGTTTCCCTCAACATTACCTTCTACAAGACCCATAATAACAGAAGATAAGGTACTTTTCCCAGCTCCATTTGGCCCGATAATTGCAAATATATTATTTTTGGGAACTTCTAAATTGATCTTATTTAAAATAGTTTTGTTATCCACTTTATAACTTAAATTTTCTATTTTTAACAATTTATTCCCCCTAAAATTTATCTATGTTTAGAATTTTAAAATAAACTAGGTTTATATTTTATAGGATATTCTTTATATAATACTTGGTATTTAATGTATCCAAGGTAGATTTAAATAATATACTATTAATATTTTAATATACCCAACTATATTGTTCAATATTTCACAATATATTAATTATACAATAAAATACAAATTAAAAAGACAAAAAATAAAAATAAAGATAACCTAAACCCTTAGAAAAATATAAAGTTTTAAAAGTTTAAGTTAAATCATTTTCCCTATAAACCATACCTTTAAAAATATCAAACTTTATTTGATAAGAAATCATTCTTAATTGTCTTTTACTTAAATCCCGAGCCATTCTATCAGCTATTTTTATAGGTTGAACTTCTCCATCTTCTTCTAAAAGAGGAATAAGATTTTTTATAGTTTTTTCAAATTCATCTAAAAATAATTTAGGGTTAAGAGTTTCAAAAATAAAAATTTTACTATGAGTCTTTATATATATTCGATAGATATCTTTATTTAAAGATAAGTCTTCTAATTTATTTTTTAAAACATTCATATATAAATTAGATTCTAGATACTTATAGGGAAGTTTTAAAATTAATACCTCTTCATTATCTAAACATATATTTAAAAGGCTAACATCATCCATTAAAGGATTATTATGATCAAATAAAATATTTTTTAGCTCAGAAGGAAGATCTTTTTTTATATTTTCTAGAATAAAAAAAGAAGTTATTTTTTTAGGAACAAATAAAGTTCTTCTTAAAAACTTTTCTAAATCTTCTTGAAAATTATCAATTTCTTCCTTTTTAATATCTTCAAATATCATTTCTTTGTGGTATTTTTCTATTTGGCTTAAGTTTTCATTTTTTAAAAGTTTATAAACCTTTTCCCTTCTTATAAGATATAAAAGAGCTTTTTTCAGATTAACTTCATAAGAACCATCGGATAAAGCTAGGGTATTTAAGGGAGATTTTTTCATAAGCTCATACAAAAATAAAAGCTCCATAAAGGTTAGTTTTTCCTGTAAAACATTTTTTATAGGATACTGAATTTGTTTTTCTATCTCTTCAAAAATAAGTAAAAGTTTACTATTTTTGGAAATATCTACCCCAGGTCTTATGGGATACATTCTTACTTGTTCTATTTGGGGATAGTTTATGTTATTACTAAGGGCTATTATAAGATGGAAAATTATCTCTAAAGGATTAGAAAGCTTTAAGCTCCGGCTTGAAGCATCTGAGGCTAAAAAGAGATAATCTTTACTAGATAAGGTATCAATTTTTTTTATTAAAAAATTTTTTTCTATAATCTTTCTAAGGGTATCTAAATTAATACTTTTATAAAGCTCTATATAAGATTTAAATAAAGGATGCTTTAAAATACTTTCAAATAAAAAATCCATTATAATTCACCTGATAGTTATACTAATACTTTAACGAGCTTATAATAAAGCTTAAATATTGAAAACTTAGATTTAAATATATTAAGAAAAAGAATCTAAATTTTAAGTATTAAATTATAACAAAGATAAATCTAAAGTTTTTGGGAGTTTTATGGATAAGTTAGGAATTTTATTTTATATTTCCATTGTTTTTCTTAGCGGACTAGCATTTTATATTTATCTAAACTTACCTGCTTCCCTTCCTTTACAAAAACCTAAAAGTTTAAATCTTTTTTTAAATTATCCCGTAGAAAGGTTAAGGGAAAGAAAAAAACTTAATAAATATGCACAGAACAATAAAAAGGATAATTTACAAAATCTTACTGTAAATCCCTTAAAAAACTGTAGGTTGATGGGAATTATTTATCCGAAATTTGTTTTTATTAGTTGTAATAAGGAAAATAAAGTTTTAAAAGTAGGAGAAACTCTTTTAAACTGTACTTTAAAGAAAATAGAAAAAGATAAAGTTATTTTTAATTGTAACAGTACTTTCATTAAACTACCTTTAGAAAAAGGAAAAATAAAAAGTATTGCTAATAAAAAATTTGATTTAAATAAAAACTTAAGTAGATATAAAAAATCAAAATCACCGGAAAATGTTTTTCGAGTTAATAGAAAACAGGTAATAGATCTTATATCCTCTGGAAAAATCTTTTACCAAATGGCCGTTATTCCCTATTATAAAAATGGAAAGATTATAGGTTTTAAAGTAAATGGAGTAAGAAAAAATTCTTTTGTTTATAAAATGGGAATTAGAAAGGGAGATATTATTTTGTCGGTAAATGACTATCCTATTAGATCTATGGAAGAGGGTTTTGCAGCTTTTGAAAGATTAAAAAGAGCTTCTGAGATAAATATTAAGGTGTTACGGCAAGGTAGAGAAGTTACTTTATCTTACATAATAGAAGATTAAAAGAAGTTAAAAAAAGAGGAAAAAAATGGAAAAGATAGAAAAAAGTGGTTTTTTGTTAGTAGATAAGCCTCCTAATTTAACTTCTCGAAAGGTTATAGATAAATTAAAAGAAAAATTTTCCTTTGAAAAAATAGGTCATACTGGAACTTTAGATCCCTTTGCAACAGGTCTTTTGGTTTTAGCAATAAATAAGGCTACTAGGTTTGTAGAGTATCTTCAAAAGGAAAAGAAAGCTTACCAAGCTTTATTAGAACTTGGGAAAATTAGCTTTTCTTATGATATTGAAATGCCAGTAATGTATGTTCATAATTTAAAAGTTCCAAGAAAAGAGGAAGTTGAAAAAATCTTATCTCAATTTAAAGGAAAGCAAAATCAAATTCCTCCCGAAATTAGTGCAAAACGAGTAAAAGGCAGGCGAGCTTATGAAGTATTTAGAAAAGAAAGAAAGCTTTTAAATTTAAAACCAAAAGAAATTGAAGTTTATGAAATTTTTCTTTTAGACTATGACTTTCCTTACTTAAGTTTATATACTTTAGTATCTAGCGGAACTTATATAAGAGCCTTAGCCAGAGATATAGGAAAAGCTTTAAAAACGGGTGCTATTTTAAAAGATTTAAGACGAGTATCTATTGGAAGTTTAAGTATTTCCCAAGCTAAGTCTTTAAAGGAACTATTAAGTTTAAATAAAAAGGAGTTGGAAGATTTAATCATGCCAATTGACCAAGCTCTTTCTTTTGAGCCTTATTTTTTATCTAAAAAAGATGCTAAAAGGTTTTTAAATGGAAATAAGGTATTTCTTTCAAATAAATTAAGTGGCCTTTTTAAGGTGTATGAAAAAGATAAAAAAACTTTTTTAGGAATTGCTAAAATAGCTTCTGGATGTTTATATCCTTTAAAAGTCCTTAAGTAAAAGCTTTTTTTTTAAAAAATTTTGTAAAATTTTTGTAAAAATTTTTTAAAAAGGAGGAAAAGTATGAAGGCTAATAAAAGAATAAATCCCCCCACAAGAGATCCAAAGGAAAGGATTAAAGACTTTTTACCTTGTATTCTTCCTTATTCTGAAGAAGATGCTATAAAAGAAGCTTCAAGATGTTTAGACTGTAAAGATCCTTCTTGTGTAAATGGTTGTCCTATAAATAATCCTATTCCAGAATTTATTAATTTAATAAAAGAAAGAAAATTTTTAGAAGCAGCTCAGCTCATAGTAGAAAAAGGCGATGTTATGCCTTCTGTTTGTGGAAGAGTTTGTCAACATGAAAAACAATGTGAAGGAGCCTGTATTTTAAACAAAGTAGGAGAGCCAGTTGCCATTGGAGCTTTGGAGTTTTTTGTAGGAGATAAGCTTTTAAAAGAGCTTGTAGAAAACAAAGTATCTTGCGTTGCTAAAGAAAAAAAAGGTAAAAAAGTAGCTTTAGTGGGTTCAGGACCTGCATCCTTTGCTTGTGCTTTTGATTTACTTAATATGGGCTATGAGGTAGATATTTATGAAAAGTATAAAGGAATTTTAGGTGGAGTTCCCAAATACGGAATTCCCGACTTTAGATTAGATAGAAAAATTGTAGATATGCAT
>DQVG01000160.1 GCA_015661865.1 Desulfurobacteriaceae bacterium | reverse complement strand
TTTTGAGCAAACTTTACCAACTCTTGAACTTGATATGGGTTCTTTGGAAAAACAACTGCTATAGGTTTAACTCCTTTAGCAAAAGGAGTAGCATCGTAACTATAAGTTTCTAAAGAAGCTTCATCAACCAAAATATCTTCTTTTTCAAAAATTTGATTTAAATTATTAAGTATTTTTGTTAATTTTCCCATGTCTGTTTTCTAACTCCTTTAAAATATCATCCCAACTTAAATCATTTAATTTTAAAAGTAAAGTTAAAAAATATAAAAGATCTGCTGTTTCATAAATAATTTTTTCTTTGTCCCTATTTTTAAATTCAATCAAAACTTCAATAGCTTCTTCTCCAAACTTCTGAATGATTTTATCATATCCTTTTTTTAATATATACATAGTATAAGATAATGTTTTTAGTTCATCTAAAGCTAAATTTTCTCTTTCTTTAAACTCTTCTATGCGCCTTTTTAAAATTTCTTCTAGATTTTTTAAAAACATTTTTAGTTCCCTTTTATTAAATATTTTTTTAAGGTTATTTGAGCTATTAAGGTATCATTTGTAAGTTTATTTATCTTTATTGCATCTATAAAAATAAAATATTTATTTTTTAATATATCTAATAACTCCGATATTTCATTTAAAGAGTTTACCTTTATCCGAAGTTTATATGTTTTTTCTATTATATAAGGATTTAATTCCTTTTGATATAATAGTTCAAGTTTAATTAAACTTAAATTTAAATTATTAATAATAGAACCTAAATTTATTTTCTGGAATAAAAGCTCAATTTTATTTCTATTCCTTTGATAAAAAGAAAATATTTTATAAGCTCTTTCCAAGTAAATATAATTTTTATAAGTTATCATATCAAATTTATTTCTCGCATCGAGAAAGTAAGAAATACTTAAAAAAAGGAAAAATAAACTAAAAATAAATAAAGTAAGTTTTTTTCTCTTAAAATATTTCTCTAACATAATTCTCCTTGGAAAGAAACTTAAGAATTATTTTATAATACTTTATCAAAGTTTTTGTGCATCTAATTTTATATGGAGGATATGAAAAATGAACTTTTTTAAATCATTCTTACAAGGTTTTTTAATTGCTTTAGTAGTAATATTTATTTTAAACCTTTTTCAAAAACCAAGCAATAATGAAAAGAAAATAGAAAAAATAGAAAGCAAACAAATTTTAGTAAATTCCCAAATATCAAAAAAAACTTTGGTTATAGATACAAAAAATTATAAAGTAGCTTTAGATCCAAAAGGGGCAAAAATAACTTCATTTTTTATAAAAAAATATAAAGTTGACTTGATAAATAAAAAGTTTCCAAATTATCCGTTTGAGCTGTATACCTTAAATAAAAGTTTTGATGAGCTTATAAATAATATGGACTTTATTTGCAAAAAGGAAGTAAAGGAGAAAGTAACATCCGTTAAATGTGTAACCTTAGTAGGTAATAAAACTTATTACAAAAAATTTACTTTCAATCCCGATTATACAATAAATTTCGAAACAAATTTAAAACAAGCATATGTTTTATTTCCTCAACTCCCAAAAAACTTAAATGAAAATAGAGGACATTTAGGTCCAATTTTAAAAATAGATAAAAAAGTTTTAAGAATAGATCCAGAAGATATTAAAGGTTTAGAAAAATATTTCTTTGTTCATTGGGGAGGACAGGATAGTAAGTATTTTCTTTTAGCTTTAAATCCTTTATCTGATACCACGGATGCTATAGTAGGGAAACATAAAACTTTTAGTTATGTTTTAGAAAAACCTAAAAACAATAGTATTGTATTTGCCGGTCCAAAGTTTTATACCCTTTTAGAAAAATATAACATGGAAGAAGCTATAGATTTTGGATTTTTTGGGGGACTAGCAAAACTACTTTTGAAATTTTTCTTGTTTTTACACAAGTACATTCCAGACTGGGGACTTAGCATTATTATCTTTACTATATTAATAAGAATATTATTAACTCCTTTAGTTTATAAAAGTTATGTAGGAATGAAAAATATGCAGAAACTAGCCCCTAAAATTCAAGAAATTCAAAAGAAATATTCTTCAGATCCTATGAAAATGCAACAAGAAATGATAAAGGTTTATAAAGAGATTGGGGCAAATCCTATGTCAGGTTGTCTTCCAATTTTACTTCAAATTCCAATTTTCTTTGCTTTATATGAACTTTTTTATAATGCCGTAGAGCTTAAAGGAGCACGTTTTCTTTGGATACCAGATCTAGCTTCTAAAGATCCTTACTTTATTTTACCAATTTTATTTGGACTTTCTATGCTCTTTTCCTCAAAACTTATGCCGGGTATGGGGCAAAGTCAGCAAGATCAAATGAGTAAAAATATAAATTATATTATGGCTTTTGTATTTACCTTATTGTTTGCCACCTTCCCCGCGGGATTAGTTTTATACTGGGTTGTAAACAACTACGTAAATATTCTTCAAAATATACTAATAGAAAAGTTTTTAGAGGCTAAAGAGAAGAAAAAATTAAGTTAGTTTACACCCTTGAAAAGTTTTAAGGCAAGTTTTAAATTAAAATTTAAGTCGTTTGTATCAATTTTGAGGAGGATAAAATGGAAAGTTTAGCTAAAACAATAGATCTTATTTGTAGAGAGAAAGGAATATCAAAAGATGAAGTTATAAAAGCAGTAAAGTTAGCTATTATAAATGCTGCAAAAAAAGCAGGTATTAAAGGAAATTTAATAGTAAAAATTGGAGAAGATGGAAAAGATTTTGGAATTTTCCAGGAAAAGAAAGTAGTAGATGAGGTTAAAGATAACATTTATGAAATCTCCATAGATGAAGTTTTAAAAATGATTTCAGATGAAGAAGAAAGGAGAAGAATTATTCCTCCAAAGGGTAAAACTCATGAGGATATAGAAGTTGGAGATGTTATTTTGATTCAAATCAGACCCGAGGAGCTTGGAAGAAT
>DQVG01000024.1 GCA_015661865.1 Desulfurobacteriaceae bacterium | reverse complement strand
TTAGGAATTAACTTGCAGACATGCCTATAAAATTCCACAAGCTTTTGAAGGGCCCAAGGAGCACTAATAAATAGGGCTACTAAAGTAGCTATAATTTTTGGAATAAAAGTTAGTGTCATTTCATTAATCTGGGTTGCGGTTTGTAAAATAGAAAAAATTAATCCTACAGTAAAATTAGCTATTATAGGAGGAGCCAGAATAATAAATGCTAGCTCCAAAGCTTGTCTAGTTAAATCTATAGCTAGTTGAATATCCATAGTTTACCTTTTAAGACCTAAAGCATCTACTACAAATTCATCAGAAGTAATTACAGCTTTTGAATTTGCTTGATAAATTCTTTGAGCTTTAATCAAATTAATAATTTGTTTTGACATATCTACATTTGAGGCTTCTAAAGCACTTGGTAAAATCGAAGATACATAGCCAGCTGGAAAATATTTTGGATTAGCTTTATTTAATGTATCTACAAATCTTGCTCCAGATATTTCTGTTAAAGCTTGCTCATCTGAAAAATATGCCAATGCTAAACGAGCAATATTTTTAGATATTCCATTTGAATAGTTAACAGTTACAATACCTTCCTTTGAAACACCTAAAGAAGTAAGCTCTCCCAAAGGATAACCATCACTTTCTACTTGAATAGTAAAGTTATAAGACCAATTTGTTACTTTTCTAAAATCAATTGTTATTAAGTTATCTAAAATGCCTTCAAACTTTAAAAAAGCTTGGGTAGTATTTTGACCATTTACAGAAATTAATTTTCCAGTTGAGTCAAATTCTAAAGTTATTGGATTATCTTTATTAAAAATATTTTGATCTTTCCCAAAATATACTTCCCATTTGCTATCTTCAACTTTTCTAAAGTAAACTTCTATATTATGAATATTGCCCTTTGCATCATAAACCTTAACACTAGAAGAAAAATTATAACTTTTTGAATTAAGTGGATCAAAGGGAGCTTCACATATAGAAGCTGCGGCTTCTAAATTAGTTTGACAAAATTTTATAGTTGTAGTTGGTTTTGGGGGAATGGAAAAAGGTATATCTATAGGAGATAAGGAGCTTAACTCAGTTAAAGATAAATTTACATTTTTTGTTCCTAAAACCTTTAAGCCATCGGGAGTAGTTATATATACTTTATCATCTTCTTTTGTAAGTTTAAACTCTCCATTACGCGTATAATAAAATTGAGAACCATCGGAAACTACAAAAAAACCGGGTCCGGTAATAGCTACGTTAAGAGGTTGATCAGTTTGCATTAATATTCCTTGAGAAAAATTATTTAAAGTCTGAGAGATACCAACATAACTTGCAACTTCCTTAGAACCAGATTCTGAAGTGCTAACTTGAGCTAAAACGGATGAAAATACCGGGACCTTTTCTTTATATCCTATAGTATTTACATTTGCTATATTATCTGAAATAATTGTTAAATCCTGACTTTCTGTAAGTAACGTATTAGCTCCTACAAAAAAGCTACTTATCATTTTAGCGCTCGCAAAATTTTTTTATTTTAAATTTTTTATAAATTTCCTTAAATTACATTTAAATTATAACAAAAACTAAACTATTTGATTAAACTACAAACCAGCTACCTTTAGACCATCTACTCTTATCTTAGGAGCTGCAAAAGAACCCATCCACTTTAAGTTATTTCCTATCAAAGATATATTGTTTAAAAGATCTTTTACATTTCCAGCTAAAGTAACCCCTCTTACATTTTTGATATGTTTTCCATTTTCAAATAAGGCTCCTTCAACACCTATAGAAAAATCCCCCGAAATAGGATCTATGGTATGAAGGCCCATAGCAGAAATCACATATAAAACTTTGCCTTCAAATAAATCTTCTTGGGTAGCTTTAGAAGGTAAAACTATGAGATTAGAAAAGTGAGGAGCAGGTAAAGAAGCAGCTCCCCGGGAGCAGTTTCCAGTAGTTTTCATATTAAGTTTATTAGCTGTATAAAGGTCTAAAATAAAATTCTTTAAAACTCCTTTTTCAATTACAAATTTTTTAAATGTCTTTACTCCTTCCCCATCATAAGGAGTGGAAGATAAACCTTCCTTTTCTATAGGGCTATCTAAAAGAGATAATTTTTCAGAGGCTATTTTTTCTCCTAAAGAGTCTTTAAAAAGAGATTTTCCTCTTAAGATATTTTTGCCTAAAAAAGCTACGCCCAAAGAAGTAATTAGTTCTTCTACCATTTCTTCTGAAAAAACTATATTTATAGTTTGAGTTTCTATTTCCTCAGCATCTAAAAGATAATTTAAATTTTCTTGAGCTTCTTTAACTATCTTTTGAGGTTCTAAAAAAGAAAAGCTTCTTTTAACATCTGCGCCCCAAGTATACTGACGGTCTTTTTTGCCTTGCCCTATAGCTAAAACGCTACTTGAAGAAGTGGAAAACTTTAAATGATAAAAATTATTTAAATGATTAAGATAATAAACTTCTCCTTCTGAAACACTTACTCCAGATTTTCTTATTCCAATTATTCTTTTATCTTTTCTTAGTTTATTTTCAATATCTAAGGCAAAAGAAAGCATCTCCTCAAAGGAAATATCTCTTTGAGGATAAAAAAGTTTTATATTAAATTCCTTGTGCTCTTCCTTTTTGGCAAAGGGATAATCATCTGGATCAGAAAATTTAGAAAGCTCTATGGCTGTATCTGCCACTTCAAAGATATTTTTTTCATCTATTATATTGGTAGTTGCAAAACCAAGTTTATTATTTTTTACTACTCTAATACCTAAGTTTAAACTTTCTTTAACTTGATATTTTTCAAGTTTTAAATCTTTTGTAGATAAAGATTTTGAAAAACTTCTTTCCATAAATATATCAAAGCTTTCCACCTTGGAAGCTAGATAATTAGAAAGTTTATCAATTAAATTTTTTATATTCATTTTATCCCCCTTTTAATTTTTAAATCTCTTTTGAGTTTTCTCTAAATAGGAACATACTAAACATTTATCTTTGCGGGAAGTTGGATAAAAACATTTTGGGCAAGGATGAAGTTTTTGACTTTCTTGATCTAAAGCTTTTTCAAAAATAGGTTTTGCTTTTCTTAAAAACTCTAGATAAAATCTAAGTAAGCATCCTGGCATATTTTCCTCAAGAAAATTAAGAACTTTTCTATAAATATACCTTGTAGCTCCCTTAGAATAAGGACATTTTTCCTCAACAAAAGGTAAATTTTTCGCTTTTACATAAAAATACAGATACTTTTCCCTTAACTTAAATAAAGGTTTAACCTTTTTTTTAAATCCCTTTTCCTCTTTTAAAACTGGACCTTGACGAGCAAGATAAGTAATTTTCCAATTTAAAACATTTAAAAATAAATTTTCAGTCTCATCATTTAAGTTGTGACCCGTAGCTATCACATCTACTTTAAAATATCTAGCTGCTATTTCCATAATATATCTTTTTAAAGTCCCACAAATAGAACAAAACTCAGATCTCTTTAAAGCTTTTGAGATTTCTTTTATGGAGTAGCTTAAGCAACCTTTTATATCATAAATATATAAAGGTAAATTTAAAATTTGACAGACTTTATAAACGACCTTTAAGGAAGTTTTGCTAAAGTTTTTAATTCCCAAATCAATAAAAAAAGGATAGATTTTATATCCTAAAGAATTTAAAATACTAACTAAAGCTATACTATCTTTTCCCCCAGAGACACAAACTAAAATCTTATCCTTATGAGAAAACATTTTATATTCTTTTATAGCTTCATATACATAATTTTCTATCCAAGAAATAAAATGCTCTTTACATAAATAAAGTCTGTATTCTTTTAAAAATATATAAGGAAAATTCTTGCAAAATTTACATCTTATTAGCTTGGCCACTTAACCACCTCTTCTATTTTCTTAGGAACCAATTTTTCTCCTTTAGTATCTCTAGTTAAATTAGGTAAATTTTTTACTTTTAACCTTTTTACAGATTTATCTTCAAGACCTAAGATAACCTTATCTTCTTTTTCTAAACAATAAGCCTTTAAAAGAACATCCTCTTCAGATAACCTTACCGTAATAACTCCCTTTCCAGCTCTTTTTTGAAGAGGATATTGATCTAAACTTGTTCTTTTTCCATAACCTTCTTTTGTAAAGGTACATACAAATAAATTATCTTCTTTTTCAAAAGTATTTAAATTAGTAACAAAATCTCCTTGAGAAAGGGAAATAGCTTGGACTCCCCTAGCTCCTAAAGTCATAACTCTTACTTCTTCGGAAAGAAACTTAATGGATTTTCCTTGAATAGTTGTTATAAATACAAATTGTTTATCCAAAGCCACATCAACCAAAGAATCTGCACTAGATAAATTTACACATTTTACTCCCATATGAGAAATATCTTTAAATTCTTTGAGGAAAAGTTTTTTAATATATCCTTGTTTTGTTAAAGTCAAAATTTTTCCTTCAAAATCTTTAGTAGATATAATAGAAACTATTTCCTCATTTGGAGCAATAGGTAAAAGAGATTTAATATTTTTTAATTTACCTATTTCATAAGCAGGAAGTTTATAAGATTTACCAAAGTTTGTAAATAAAATTAAGGTATCTTGAGCATTTGTTTTTACAAGAAGTTTTACGGTATCTTTTTCAAAAAATCTTTTTAATTTAGAAACTTCATCTAAAGATAATAATTTTATATTTCCTTCGCTGGAAAGAGCAAAGAAAAGCTCTTTATCTTTTATATCTATTTTTGGAATATATTTTAGCTCTTTATCACAAATAGAAGTTCTTCTTTCATCTGCTAAATTATCCATCATAAAATCTAATTCTGTTTTTATAATGGATACAAGTTCTTGAGGATCTTTTATAACTTTTTCCAAATATTTCTTTTTATTTTCAAGTTCCCTTTTTTCAGTTTCCAATTTTTCCTTTTCCAAAGATGTTAATTTTTGAAGTTTCATATCCAAAATAGATTGAACCTGATCATCTGAAAGTTTATAAATTTCTTTTAATTTTTCATAAGCTTCTTTAACTTGAGCACTTTCTTTTATTATGGAAATTACTCGATCTATATCTTTTAATGCTATTAATAAACCTTCTAAGATAGAAAGTCTTTTTAAAACCTTTTCTAAGTCAAATTTTGCCCTTCTTAATACTACTTGAGTTCTAAATTTTATAAATTCTTCTAGTATATCTTTTAAATTTACCTCCTTAGGTTGGCCATCTACAATAGCAATCATATTTACATGATAATTAGTTTGAAGATCAGTAAGCTCAAATAACTTTGATAGAAGAATTTGAGGATTAAAATCTTTTTTTACATCTATAACAATTCTTATACCTTCTTTATCACTTTCATCTCTAATATCTGAAATTCCTTCTATTTTTCTATCTTTTACAAGGCGAGCAATTTGTTTAATAAGCTCAGCTTTATTAACTAAATAAGGAATTTCATTTATTATTATTTGAGACTTTCCCTTTTTAGATTCAATTATCTTATACTTACTTCTTATAACTATAGTTCCTTTTCCGGTCTTATAAATTTGCTCTAAATCCCTTTTATTTATAATTTCTGCTCCCGTTGGAAAATCCGGACCTAAAATAAATTGCATTAAATCTTTAATGCTAGCTTGGGGATTATCTAAAAGATACTTAGTAGCTTGACAAACTTCCTTTAAATTATGAGGAGGTATTTGAGTGGCCATACCTACTGCAATTCCTATAGCTCCGTTAATTAAAATATGAGGGACTTTGGAAGGTAAAACTTCAGGTTCTAAAGTAGTATTATCATAATTCGGTCTAAAATCTACAGTATTTTTATGAATATCTTCTCCAAAAAAATTTTCAAAAGCAAACTTTGATAATCTACATTCGGTATATCTTTGGGCAGCAGGAGGATCCCCATCTATAGATCCAAAATTTCCCTGAGGATCAATTAAGGGATATCTCATATTAAAGTCTTGAGCCATTCTAACTAAAGCTTCATAAACTGGGGCATCTCCATGAGGATGGTAATTAGCTAAAACCCCTCCGACAACTCTAGCTGATTTTTTATAAGGTCTATCTGGATATAAATTAAGCTCATACATTGTATATAAAATCCTTCTTTGAACAGGTTTAAGTCCATCCCTAACATCTGGAATAGCCCTTCCAATAATTACACTCATAGCATAATCTAAATAAGATTGCTTAAGTTCCTCTTCTATGGGAACTCGGATAATACTCATGTTTTCCCCCAAAAAAAAATTAATTTTAAGGTTAATTTTAACTTATGCTAATAAAGATAAAATGGAAAGTTTATCAAGTTTTAACTTGGGGTTAAACTTGATATTTCATATTTTTTTCTAATTAAGTTTTATATATTGTAAATTTTAATCTTCATCAATATATAAAATAACCGTAGCTACAGAGTATTTTCTTTCGTGAGATATACTAAAATCAAATTTTAGGTTTATATTTTTTTCCTTTAAAATATTTTGAAGTTTTTCAGAAAACTCAACTTTTAAATTTTTCCCTCCCCTTATAATTTTTATATCTGAGAAAAATATCTCTATATCTAATTTTGAAAAAGCTTTAATAAAAGCTTCTTTTAAAGCAAATCTAGCAGCTATACACCCATAAAATTCCCCTATTCTGTTTTCTTTACAATAAGAAAGACCTTCCGGGAAAATTTTATTTAAAAATTTTTCTAAACTTTTAATTTCTTTTATTCTGTCATTTTCAACAATATCAATTCCAACTAGGAGTTTCATATAAACCTCAGCT
>DQVG01000077.1 GCA_015661865.1 Desulfurobacteriaceae bacterium | reverse complement strand
GCATATCCTACTCCAAAAGAGGTATCATTTGCAAGTGGAACCCCAACTTTTAATTGTCTAAGAAAGATATCTACTAAGTCTATAGAACCCGGTCTAACAAGACAATGAATTTTCACATGCTTATTTACATCTATTTCATGAATGTTTTCTTTTAGCCACTCTCTTGCACTTTCTATGGCTATCTCTTCTACAGGAACTTTTATTCCTTTATATTCCCTTGTAGCTCTTCCCACTAGAAAAACCTCAATAGGATCTTTTACTTCTCCACCTCCAAAGCGTGGAATTGCATATCCTCCAAGTAAAAGACCTTTATCTACATTATGATGTAAAATAAAACCAAATTTTTCCAAATAAAATTTTGATAGTTCCGCAGATAACTTTTCAGCTAAAGCATCACAAATTGTATCTGGATGTCCAATTCCTTTTCTTTCTACAATTTCAACTTCTATTTTATTTACTTCCGGAAAATTTAAAGAAGTAATTTTTAAATTCATTTTTTACCTCCTTGCTTTTAATTGGCAATTCTAACATTCTAAGTTATGTTTATCAACTACTTTCCCACTACCTTTATAATAATTCTTCTAGTTCTAGGACCATCAAACTCTAAAAAAATTACTTTTTGCCATTTTCCTAAAACTAATTTTCCATTTGAGACAGGAATACATACATTATTACCTATTAAAGAAGCCTTAATATGAGCATCTGAGTTACCTTCCATATGTTTAAACACTATATCTTTAGGATTTTTAGGAATTAAAATATTTAAATAGTTTAAAAGATCTTCTATAACAGCTTCGTCATATCCCTCATTTATTGTTACGGCAGCTGTAGTATGAGGGACAAAAACTAAACATATACCATCTAAAATGTTTGAGTTATAAACAACACTTTCTATATTTCCAGTAATATCTCTATAACAATTTTTTCCTGTTGTGTTTATAGAAACTTCAAAAATCATATCTATCTCCTCCCGCCCCATTATTAATTTTCAATAATTTTTACAGCTTTTAAAAGAGCCATAGCTTTATTTTGAGTTTCTTTAACCTCTAGCTCTTCTATAGAATCTGCTACTATTCCAGCTCCGGTTTGAACATAAAATTTATTATTTTTTATAATCCCAGTTCGGATAGCAATAGCCGTATCAAAATCATTTTGTAAATTAAAGTATCCCACTGCTCCAGCATAAACTGAGCGGTAATCGGGCTCAAGTTCATCTATAATTTGCATAGCTCTTACTTTTGGAGCTCCTGTTACTGTACCTGCTGGAAAAGCCGCTTTAAAAATATCAAAATGCATTATATTTTCTTTTGGTTCTGCTATTACATTTGAAACTATGTGCATAACATGAGAATATTTTTCTATTGTCATAAGCTCATTTACCTTTACTGAGCCTGGTTTTGCTATTTTTCCAAGATCGTTTCGAGCTAAATCTACAAGCATAATATGCTCGGCTTTTTCTTTTTCATCATTAAGAAGCTCAATTTCTAAAGCTTTATCTTCCTCCAAAGTTTTTCCTCTTCTTCTAGTTCCAGCTATGGGGCGAATAATAACTTCTTTTCCAATTTTTTTTACCAAAACTTCTGGAGATGCTCCTACTATATAAAAATTATCATAATTTAAATAATACATATATGGCGAAGGATTAGTAAATCTTAAAGCTCGGTAAAGGTCAAAAGGGGATGCAAAAAAATCTTTATAAAATTTTCTTGATAAAACAACTTGAATAATATCTCCTTGTCTTATATATTCTTTTGCCTTTTTTACAATAAGTTTATAATCTTTATCAGAAATATTTACTTTAAACTCTTTAAGTATTTCTTTTTTTGAAAAATTTTTATCTTTTAAAGGTGGCAAAGTTATTTTTGAACTTAGCAAAGCTTCTTTTATTTGCTTTAAAAAATATATAGCTCTTTTTTCTTCATTTTCTTTATGAAATACAAAAATTTTTACCTTTTGTTTCAAGTTATCAAATATAACAATAGCTTCCGGAAAAGATAAAATAATATCAGGTAGTTTTAAAGTATCTTTTTTAAATTTATTTACTTTAGTTTTTGGTTCAAAGTAATATACATTTTCATAAGAAAAATAGCCATAAAAGGCAGCAAACTTATTTTCATTTTTTAAAGATAAACTTTTTATTTCATTTTTAAAAAATTCTATAGGATCTAAACATTTAAAAAAATCATAATCGGAAAACCTAACAATTTTTCCATAACTATTTTTTATTTCAATAGAAATCAACTTATTTAAACCGATAATAGAATACCTTCCAAAATGAGCACTTTTTTCAACACTTTCAAAAAGAAAAAAAGCCCCAAAAGGTTCTAAAGCTTTAAAGGCTAAAAGAGGATTTAAAAAATCTAAAATTACCTCTTCTTCCAAAAAATTTATTTTCATAATAAACCTCTTAGATTTTTACAAACTTAACATAAGTAATTTCTTTTAAATTTTTTAGTTCATTTAAAGCATCTTCATTAATATCATCATCTACAATCAAAACTGCCTTTGCTTCCTTTCCTTT
>DQVG01000127.1 GCA_015661865.1 Desulfurobacteriaceae bacterium | reverse complement strand
TATGGAAAAATAAATATAAAGTCTGCAAAATATAAAGAAGATTATACTCCCTTAGATCCAGAATGTGATTGTTATACCTGCAAAAATTTTACAAGGGCTTATTTAAGACATTTATTTAATGCTCAAGAGATAAATAGCGCTATTTTAAATACTATTCATAATTTACACTTTTATTCAAAACTAATTTCCAAAATGAGAAAAGCTATTTTAGAAGATAAATGGGAAGAATTTAAAAGAGAGTTTTTCTCTAAATATTCTCCTGATTTTTTACCTTCCGAATGGGAGGAATTTTTAAAGAAGGACTAGCTTGAAAGATTTGAAGTAATTTTTTATAAGTTTCTTCCACTTTTTTAGGAATTTCGGATGCATTTTCTTTGCTATTTTCAGGTTTTAAGAAATATATTTTCTTGTATTTAACTTTAAAGTAAGAATAAAGAAATTTTATATCCTCTATATGTTCTTTTAAAAAAGATAAGGAGGCTTGAGTTAAAGGCTTAATATAAATATCTTCTCCTTTCCGTTTAGAGAAAACTATGTGGGGAGCAATTTTTTCAAGTTTTTTTTTACATTTTCATCCAAGTTATTTGCTGGCAATTTTAAATTTGATAAGAATTCCTTTACCGAAATTAAATCATTAAAGTAAGAAATTTTTACAAAAGTAAAATAAATTAAATCATAAGGGTAAGGATGAAAAGCTAAATCTTTATAAGCTTTTGAAAAGGTTTCAAATATAATAAGTAAGATATCTTGAGAAAATTTTTCAAAATTTTCCTTTTTAAATTTTTCTGAAACATAATTTAAAATAGCTTTAATTAAATTTTCTGAGCTATAACCCAAAGATTCATATTTATTTAATTTTTCTCTTAAGGACTCTAAGTCTGAAGACAAAGATAATTTTAAAAGCTCTTCTATATCTTCGTGTGTAAATAAACTTAAATGAATTTTTAATTTATCTACAGATAAATTTCCTTCAGTTAAAAGTATAGCTTGCTCCAGTAAACTTTCTGCATCTCTTATGCAACCCTCGCTTAGCTTTGCTATAAGTTTTAAAGCTTCTTTTTCATACTTAACATTTTCTTTTTTACAAATATCTTCAAGAATTTCAAGAATTTCTTCTATACTAAGCTTTCTAAAGATAAACTTTTGACATCTAGATAAAATAGTTGCTGGAATTTTATCTAGCTCAGTTGTGGCTAAAATAAAAACAACATGGGAAGGGGGCTCTTCTAAAGTTTTTAAAAGAGCATTAAAAGCTTCTTTTGTAAGCATATGAAATTCATCGATTATATATACTTTTTTTCTTCCTTTTAAAGGAGCATATTTAACATTTTCTCTAAGTTCTCTTATTTGATCAATTCCTCTATTTGAGGCCGCGTCAATTTCTATTACATCTGGAAAAATTCCTTGGGTGATTTCTTTGCAATTTTCACATTCATTACAAGGATTTATATTTGATTTAAGACAATTTAAAGCCTTTGCAAATACTCGGGCTGTGGAAGTTTTACCCAAACCTCTTGGTCCAGCAAATATATAGGCATTTGCTATTTTATTATGTTTAAGAGCAGAGAGTAAAGTTTTTACAATATGATCTTGACCTTTTATATCTTCAAAAGTTTGAGGTCTATACTTTTGATATAAAGATGTGTATTTCATGATTTCTCCACGATATAAATAAAGGCCGACCCCTTAAAGGGACTGGGCTACCGTTGCTCCCTTTCGGGCCTGGCGGGGTTCACCCAACCCTATAAGGGGTCGATATTAAATGGCGGAGGGGGCGGGATTCGAACCCGCGGCACCCGGTTAGGGTGCACACGGTTTCCAGCCGTGCCCCTTCGACCGCTCGGGCACCCCTCCGCGCATTTCAGATTTAAATTTAGTACACGTATTATATCAAATCAACCCTTTGAAAACATGTTTTTGAAGGCGTTATATTATCCAGATTTTCTATGTTAGTTAATATTGGCAGTTTTTACTGTAAAAAACAGAAAATAAAAAAGTTTAAATAAATTTATTTTTTTACCTAGCTGAAGCTAAATTGTTAATACAAATCCTTAAGTAATTTTTAATACAAAGTAATTTATTAGGTTCTGATATAATATTTTTAAATCTTACTTTAAAAGGTTGAAAATGTTTTTTTCAAAATTAAAAGCTTCCATATCTAAAATATTTTCCAAAGGGCTTTCCCAAAAAGAGTTTGAAAAAATACTTATTGAAAATGGTTTTTCTTATAGGTTTATTAAAGAAATTTTAAAAGAGAAAAATTTCCAGGAGGCTTTTAAAAAAAAGCTAGAATCTTTGGTAAATTTTTCTTTTTCCCCAGAATTCTTTTTAAATTACAATACCTTTATATTTTTAGGACCAAATGGATCTGGAAAAACTAGTGCTTTAGTTAAGTTTGCTAATTATTTATCAAATCATATTTCGAAAGAAAAAATTTTGTTAGTAGCTGCAGATACTTATAGAAGTGCCGCTTTTGAGCAATTAGAGCTTTTAGCAAAAAAAGTAAATTTAAAGGTTTATTTTGAAAAATTAAAACCGGCAACTCTTGTATATAAAGCTTTAGAAAAATATCAAGATAATTATATTTTTATAGATACCTCAGGAAGATTAGAAACAAATAAAAATTTATTAAAAGAACTTTCTAATATTTTTAAAGTTTGTAAAAAATTTTCTCGAAAAATATTAAATATTTATATCTTAGATGCAACCTATGGGAAACATGCAATAAATCAAATAAAAGAATTTAAAAATTATATACCTATAGATGGCCTTGGAATTACAAAATTTGATATCTCAAAAAAAATTGGTTTTATTTTTGAAGTTATAGAGATTTTAAAGTTACCAATATTTTTTATTTCTTATGGCGAAAATATAAAAGATATTTCCCTTTTTGAAAAAAAATCTTTTTTAGAGCCTTTTTTATCTTTTTCTTAAATTTTGAAAAATAGTCAAATTAAAATTTCACGTTTCAGATATGTGATGCAATATAAGTTTTAAATATTGACAATTGTATATGGTCAACTATATTTGAAGTTAAACACCGAAAAAATTATACTTTGAAAGTAAGATCCACTTTAAAGTGGAACTTGCAAGAAAATCTACATTTCTGAAAGTAAAATGTAAAAATAAATGTGTTATCTTATTTGTAAAAGCGGGATAGTTGGGAATATAAGAAAAATATGGGGAAAACTCCTTTCTTTAGTGTAGAATCCCCGCACAAAGTTTTGTATATTTTGATACAAAATATAAAGTAATTTGTAAAAATATATTCTTATCTACTTTAATCACTTCCCAAAAATTTTACGAGGAGGTCTTTGGATGTCTCAAAATCCTAATTTACCACCTGAGGAAAAGTTCAAACTTGTTAAAGAAGCTATGAATATTATTGAAAAGCAATTTGGAAAAGGATCTATAATGGTACTTGGAGAAAGCGAGGGTCCCCAACAAAGGGTTGAAGTTATATCAACTGGGTCACTATCTTTAGATCATGCTTTAGGAGTAGGAGGAATTCCAAAGGGAAGAATAATAGAAATATTTGGGCCGGAAGCTTCTGGAAAGACGACTTTAGCTTTGCACGTTATTGCAAATGCTCAAAAAGAGGGAGGAGTTGCAGCTTTCATTGACGCTGAGCACGCTTTAGATCCTAATTATGCTAAAAATATAGGTATTGATCTTGAAAAACTTTTAATTTCTCAACCTGACTATGGAGAACAAGCCTTAGAGATAGCTGAAACTTTGATAAGAAGTGGAGCTGTTGATGTTGTAGTTATTGACTCGGTTGCAGCTTTAATTCCAAAAGCTGAGCTTGAGGGAAATATCGGGGATATGCAAATAGGTCTTCAAGCTAGACTTATGAGTCAAGCTTTAAGAAAATTAGCTTCAGTAGCTGCAAAATTTAATACCGCAGTTATTTTTATAAATCAAGTTAGGGAAAAGGTTAATACTTTTGGTTTCGGAGGAACTCCAGAAACTACCCCCGGAGGAAGAGCTTTAAAGTTTTATTCTTCTGTTAGATTAGATGTAAGAAATATTGGAAAAATAAAAGATAAAGATCAAGTTGTAGGTCATACTGCTAAGATCAAAGTAGTAAAAAATAAGCTAGCGGCTCCATTTAAGGAAGTGGAAATAGATATTTATTATGGAGAAGGAATTTCTAAGGAAGCTGAGCTTTTGAAATTAGGAGAAAAGCTTGGTATTATTAAAAAAAGCGGTTCTTGGTACTCTTATAAAGATATTAAGCTTGGACAGGGAAAAGAGCAAGCTAGAAAATTTTTAAAAGAAAAAGAAGAAATTGCTAAGGAAATAGAAGAAGAAATTAGAAAAAGATTACAATTACAGTAGAAATTAAAATATTTCCTTATCAAAAATTCTTTTCTATTTTCTAAAAAATTAAGCTCCTCTTTTATAGGGGAGCTTATTTTTCCTTAACTTATCATCCTCTTGAAAAAATTTTTTCTAATCTTAATTTTAAGAAAAAATATGGTTCTTCTTTTATAGGATTTAGGAGGGTAAAAGAAAATGGAAAAAATTATTGAAGTAGGTAAATTACCTGAAGTTTTACCAGTTTTACCTTTAAGAGATATGGTTGTTTTTCCCTTAATGATAGCACCTTTATATGTAGGTAGAGATTTTTCTCTAAAAGCTGTTGAAGAAGCTCTTTCAAAAGATAAGTTAATTTTACTTGTACCTCAATTAGATAAGGAAAAAGAGGATATAAAGCCAGAAGATTTAAATAAAATTGGAACTGTTGCAATTATTTTAAAGGCTATGAAACTTCCTGATGGGAGAATGAAATTACTTGTTCAGGGATTAGAAAGAGCTCAAATTGAAGAAATTTTACAAGAAAAACCTTACTTTTTGGCTAAAGTAAAACATTTGGAAGATCAAGCTTTTATAGAACTTGATGAGGAAACTCATGCCTATGTTAATTTAATAAAAGATGAAATCGAAAAATTAGCTACTTATGGGAAAGGAATACCCCCAGAAATTATCGCATTACTTAAAACTATAGAGGATCCTTCTAAAGTTGCAGATTTAGTTGCTGGAAATTTAGAAGTAGATTTTTCTAAAGCTTTAGATTTATTAAATACTATAAATGTTAAAGAAAGATTAAAAAAAGTAATAGAGCTTATTGAAAAAGAAATTGCCTTCCTTCAGTTTCAGGAAGAAATTAAAAGAAAAGCACGTCAGTCTATTGATAAAGAACAAAAAGAATACTTTTTACGTCACCAACTTAGGGCTATTAGAAAGGAACTTGGAGAGGAAGATGATAAGTTAAAAGAAATAGAAGAATATAAGGAAAAGATTAAAAAAGCTAAAATGCCTAAAGAGGTAGAAAAAGAAGCTTTAAAGGAACTTTCTCGTTTAGAAAAAATGCATCCAGAAAGTGCCGAAGCTGCGGTTATTAGAACTTACTTAGATTGGCTTTGTGAATTACCTTGGAGTAAAAGAACAAAAGATAAACTTGATATTGCTAGAGCTAAAAAGATTTTAGATGAGGATCACTATGATTTAGATAAAGTTAAACAAAGAATCTTAGAGTTTTTAGCTGTAAAAAAACTTTTAAAACAAAGGAGAAAATCCTCAAAAGTTACTAAACAACCAACTATTTGTTTTGTAGGTCCTCCAGGAGTAGGTAAAACTTCTTTGGCAAGATCTATAGCAAGAGCTTTGGGAAGAAAATTTGTAAGGATATCTTTAGGTGGAGTTAGAGATGAAGCTGAAATTAGAGGTCATAGAAGAACTTATGTTGGAGCTATGCCAGGAAAAATTATTCAGGCAATAAGAAAAGCTGGAACAAAAAATCCGGTAATTCTTTTAGATGAAATAGATAAAATGTCTTCTGACTTTAGAGGGGATCCAGCGGCGGCTCTTTTAGAAGTTTTGGATCCTGAGCAAAACAAAGAATTTGTAGATCATTATTTAGGGGTACCTTTTGATTTATCAGAAGTTCTTTTTATTGCAACAGCTAATACTCCTTATACTATACCTGAACCTTTATTAGATAGATTAGAAGTTATAACTATTCCAGGTTATACTGAAGAAGATAAAATAAATATTGCAAAGGATTATATTATCCCTAAAAAATTAAAAGAACATGGTTTAAGTAAGGACGATGTAGAATTTAAAGAAGAAGGAATTAGGTACTTAATTCGCCATTATACAAGAGAAGCTGGAGTTAGAGATTTAGATAGAAAAATAGCTGCTATTTGTAGAAAAATTGCTTATTGGCTTACAGGTGGAAAGGAAAAGAAAATTGATATTGAGTCGTTAAAAGATGCAAGTGGTAAGTTTATTGTAGATGAAAAATTTGTAAAAAGTGTTTTAGGCTATGAGAAATACTTACCCGAAATGGAATTAGAAGAAAATGAGGTTGGGGTAGCTACAGGTTTAGCTTGGACTGCAGTTGGGGGAGATGTTTTATTTATTGAAACTATAGTAACACCTGGAACAGGAAAACTTATTTTAACAGGTAGGCTAGGAGATGTCATGAAAGAAAGTGCTCAAGCCGCTTTAGGTTATATTAGGGCTAACGCAGATAAATATGGTATTAAGAAAAACTTTAATAAAATAGATATTCATGTTCATGTTCCTTCTGGAGCTATTCCAAAAGATGGTCCATCTGCAGGTATTACTTTAGCAACTTCTATGCTCTCAGCTTTAACAGATAAAAAAGTAAAAAAAGATGTAGCTATGACGGGGGAAATTACTTTAAGAGGAAAAGTTTTACCTGTAGGTGGTTTAAAAGAAAAAATCTTAGCGGCTTTAAGATATGGAGCAAAAACTGTTTTATTACCTGAAAAAAATAAAGCAGAAGTTATGGAAGAAGTTCCAGAAGATGTAAGAAAGAAAATTAATTTAAAATTTGTTGAAAATATAGATGAAGTTTTCAGTGAGGCTATTCCGGATTTAAAAGTAAAGGAAAAGAAAAAAACTTGTGTAAAAAGTAAGGAATCTCAAAAAGAATTAAAGGAGCACTAAAAGAGTATGTCAAAAACGCAAGTAAAATATGTTTGCCAAAAATGTGGCTATACCTCTCATAAATGGCTGGGGCGTTGCCCCAGCTGTTTTTCAACTTCTTCCTTTATAGAGGAAGTGACTAAAAAGGATAGCGTGAAAAAATTATCTCCCGCTACATCCTGGGTTACTCATGATGAAAACTTAGTGATTCCTGTAACTAAAATAAAAGAAATATCTTATGAAAGATATAAAACCGAAAAATTTAAATCCTTTAATGAATTTCTCGATGGAGGAATAGTAAAAGGATCTGTAAACTTATTTGCGGGGGAACCTGGAATAGGAAAATCTACTTTTTTATTACAGTTAGCAAAAGAATTTACAAAGTATGGTAAAGTTTTATATGTATCTGGGGAAGAAAGCATAGAGCAAATTTCACTCAGAGCTAAACGTTTAAATGTTTTAGATGAAAATATTTTAGTAGTTTCAAATAATAATCTAATTTCTATTAAAGAAACCATAGAAAAAGTTAAACCTGGTTTTCTTATTATCGATTCTATTCAAACAATGTATTTACCTTATTTAGAAAGCTCCCCAGGTAGTGTTTCTCAAATCAGAGAAGGAACAGCTTTTTTAACAAACTTATGTAAAACCTTAGAAATACCCGCTTTTATTGTTGGGCATGTAACAAAAGAAGGAACTATTGCTGGACCAAAAGTTTTGGAGCATATCGTAGATGCTCTTTTCTTTTTTGAGGGGGATAGATTTAGTAACTTGAGAATATTAAAAAGTTTTAAAAATAGATTTGGGAAGACTGGAGAAGTTGTAGTTTTTGAAATGACATTTGAAGGTTTAAAAGAGGTAGAAAATCCTTCGGAGTTTTTCTTAAAAGAACGACCTGCTGGTAAGCCTGGAAGTGTAGTTTTTCCTTTTCTGGAAGGTGCCCAAAGGCCTATATTAGTAGAAGTTCAAGCTTTAATTACTAGAGCTGCTTTTGTTACTCCCCAAAGGAAATCTCAAGGGTATGATCATAATAGACTTTCTATTATTGTAGCTCTTTTAGAAAAGGAATTAAAATTACCTTTGAAAAATTTTGATATTTTTATAAATGTAATAGGAGGAATTTCCGTAAAGGAGCCAGCAACTGACTTACCTGTAGCATTAGCTATTGTATCTTCCTTTTTAAATATACCACTACCTGAAAATATGTGTGCCTTTGGAGAAATAGGTTTAACTGGAGAACTTCGTCAGGTTCGTTTTCCTGAGCTTCGAGAAAAAGAAGCTTTAAAAATGGGTTTTAATAATATTATTTCCCCGAAAAATTATAGGGATATAAAAGAGGTTTTTTTTAATGTCTTTAAAAAAGAAAAAATCTCTTAAAACTTGGATATTTTCATTAAAAGAAACTATAAAAAATAATCCGGATTTTGCCATTTTAGTAGAAGGAAAAAATGATAAAAAATCTTTATCTTTTTTAGGAATAGATCCCAAAAGGATTTACACTTTATCTGGTAAATCTTTTTATGATGTGGCAGAAAATTTTGAAAAAATAGATAAAATTATAATTCTTTTAATGGATCTTGATGACAAAGGCGAACTTATTTTTCAAAAATTAACAAAAATTTTTAATATCTATAAAATAAATTATGATACTTCCTTCAGAGAAAACTTAAAAAAATATAAAATTAAACATATAGAAAAAATTTCTAAAATTTTCTATGAAGAAATATTTAAGGATAAAATAAGAAAATATAAAAATTGAGAAAGGGGTAAAAATATGAATATTATAATTTCTAATGATGATGGGGTATACTCGGAAGGACTGTATAGATTATATCTAGAGGCCAAAAAAATAGGAAATCCAATTGTAGTAGCTCCCGATAGAGAAAGAAGTACTATATCTAGGGCTTTAACTATGCATCGTCCATTTAGAGTTTGGAAATACCATAAATATGAAAATTGGTATTATACAGATGCTACACCTGTAACTTGTGTATATATTGGAAAAGAAATTATTTTGGAAAATAAAAAAATTGATTTAATTTTAGCAGGAATAAATAAAGGTCCAAATTTAGGAGAGGATGTTAACTATTCTGGAACTCTTGCTATTGCTAGTGAAGCTATATTTTTAAATGCTTCTGGGATAGCTTTTTCCCTTGCATCTTTTACAGACTTTAATTGGGATACTGCTCAAAAAGTTGTAAAACTCATATTAGAAAAATATATAAAGTTTGGTTTACCAAAAAGAGTAGCTTTAAATGTTAATATACCAAATGTTCCTTTTGAAAAAATAAAAGGTATAAAACTTACTCGTTTATCCCAAAAAAAATATCATGAAGGTATTGTAAAAAGAAAAGATCCTTGGAATAGACCTTATTATTGGCTTGGAGCAACTACCCCAAATTGGGAATTTGAAGAAGGAACAGATTATTGGGCTATAAAAAATAACTATATTTCAATCACTCCTATTTCTTTAGATATTACGGCATATGAATATTTAGATTCTATAAGAAATTATGAAGAGTAATTTTTATGGTTTTAAAATTACTCTTAACTAGATTTACGTAAACTCTAAATATTTTTGAATTTTAATATTAGAAGGATTTATTTTTATAAAATTTGTGATTTCTTTACAGTCATATTTTGTAGCAAAATTTATTATTGTATTTATATCTATTTTTCCTTTTACTTTATTTATAATAAGATAAATTAAGTTAAAATCAAAGTTGAATTCTTTTAGTTTTTTCAAAATCAAGTTAGTTTCTCTAAAAGATAAAGGATCTAAATTTAAAACAATATTTATATTTGAAGACTTTATCAATTTATCTAAAGATAAATAAAAAATTTCCAATTTTTCTAATCTTTTTAAAACTTTATCTTCTTTTAATTGACTTAATACTTTTTTTCTTTCAAAAATTTTTTTTCTTATATCTTTTAAAAATTTAATAAAACCCAAATTTATATTGGGTAAGCTTAAAATTCTTAAAGATAGAGCTGTAGGAGGCATATCAAAATATATAATATCGCAATTTCTATATTCTCTCATTTTCTTTTTAATAATATGTAAATAGATTTCCTCCTCTATTCCGGGAGCGTGTTTCAAATTTTTAAAAAATAGGTCTAAATTATATATACTAAAAAAATAAAATTTTGATTCAATTTCCCTTCTTTTTTCTTCTAAGTAATTTTCTATCTCTTTTTCTATATCAACCTCTTCTATAAAAACATGTTTTAGATCTTCATCTGAAAAATGTATTAAAGCATCTTTTAAATTATGAGCTTTATCTAAAGATACTAAGGCAAGCTTTTTATCTTTATTTTCAATAGCATATAAAAGAGATAAGGTGGTTTTTCCTACCCCCCCTTTTCCGAGAAAAAAAGATACTTTCATTTTATTTTATTTCCCTTTTTACCTTTTGAATTTCATAACATTCAATAATATCCCCTACCTTAATATCATTAAAGTTTTCAAGACCTATACCACATTCATATCCCGCTTGAACTTCTTTAACATCTTCTTTGAATCTTTTTAAAGAAGCTATTTTTCCATCGTAAATAACTACACCATCTCTAATAAGTCTAGCATTTGCATTTCTTCTAATTACTCCATCTTTAACATAACAACCAGCTACCGTACCCACACCTTTTATTTTGAAAGTAGCTCTAACTTCGGCCGTTCCTAAAATCACTTCTTTTTCTTCAGGTTCTAAAAGACCAGATAAGGCTTTTTTTACATCTTCTACTAAATCATATATTACTCTATATGTTCTTATATCTATTTTTTCTTTTTCAGCTAATTTTCTAGCTGCAGAATCTGGTCTTACATTAAATCCTAAAACAATTGCATTAGATGCTGAAGCTAAAAGAACATCATTTTCAGTAATAGGTCCTACACCCGCATGAATTATATTTATTTTTATTTTCCCTTTTATATCTTCAGGTAAATTTTTCTCAAGTTCTTCTAAAGTTTTTCTAATAGCTTCAATGGAACCATAACAGTCTGCTTTTAAAACTATTTGAAGTTCTTTAATTTCCCCTTTTTGAATAGCTTCAAAGAGATCTTCTAAAGATATTTTCTTTTGTTTTTCTAACATAGATTCTCTTGCTAAAGTTTGCCTATGTTGGGCAATTTCTCGAGCTTTTTCTATGCTCTCAACAACAAAGAATTTATCTCCGGGTTCAGGTACCCCTTCTAATCCTAGTACCTCTACCGGAGTAGAAGGTGGAGCTTCCTTTACTTGTCTTCCTTTATCATCATACATAGCTCTTACTTTTCCAGCATAAAGCCCAGCAACAATAGCATCTCCTTGCTTTAAAGTTCCTTCTTGAACAAGTAAGGTAGCAACCGGTCCTCGTTTTTTATCTAATTTAGCTTCTAGTACCACTCCTTTTGCTAATTTTTTTGGATTAGCTTTCAACTCTAAAAGATCAGCTAAAATGGCTATATTTTCTAATAGATCATCTATACCTTCTCCAGTTAAAGCTGAAACAGGAACCATTATAGTATCTCCACCCCAGTCTTCGGGGATAAGTCCGTGCTCGGAAAGTTCCCTTTTTACTTTTTCTATATTTGCATTAGGTTTGTCTATTTTATTAATAGCAACTATAATAGGAACTTTTGCAGCTTTAGCATGGTTAATTGCCTCAATTGTTTGAGGCATAACTCCGTCATCTGCTGCTACTACTAAAATTACAATATCGGTTACTTGAGCTCCTCTAGCTCTCATAGCAGTAAAAGCTTCATGACCTGGAGTATCTATAAATACTAGCTTTTTCTTTCCTTCACTGGTATCTACCTCTACTACGGATGCTCCAATATGTTGAGTAATACCACCGGCCTCTCGGGCAGCTACGTTAGTGTTTCTTATTTTATCTAAAAGAGATGTTTTTCCGTGATCTACATGACCCATTACAGTAATGATAGGGGGACGAGGTTCTAAATTTTCTTTTTCTTCTTGGGTATCCTTTTTTTGAACTTCTTCTAAAAGTTCTTTTTCTTCTTCATCTTCTAAAATAGCTATTTTGTCAAATTTTTCTGCTAACTTTGCAGCTGTTTCAAAATCAATAGTTTGATTTACAGTGACTAACTTACCCATAAACATAAGCTCTTTTATAAGCTCGTTGGGATCTACTTTTAATTTTTCAGAAAGTTCCCTAACAGATATTACAGACGGGATTTTTATTTCTAGTTCTTCTTCAGGGGAAGTTTGAGTCTCTACTAGTACCTCCTCTTTCTTTTCCTTCTTCTTCTTTTTAGCCTTTCTTCTTGCTTTAGCTCTCTTTTTCTCTTCTAGTTTTCTTAAATACTCTTGATAAGCTTTTTCTTGAGATTTTTCTTTAGCTTCTTGCCTTTTTTCTTTTGCTTGCTGCTTTAAAACAGTTTTTTCCTGAGATTTTGTTCTATCTTCTTTAGTTTCAGCAACTTGAGAGGTAGTTTTTTCCTTAGCTGCTTCCTTAGCAGCCTCTATCTCTTTTTTTAAAGAAGCTAATTTATCTTTTTTAAATTCTTCCTTTTTATACTCTTCTTTTGCAGGATATTTTTTAAGAGTAAATAAAGGTTTTTTCTGGTAACGCTTTTGCTTTCTTGAATCTCTTCTTTTTGAAAATTTCTTTTGAGTTTCCCCTTCTAATTTTTTTCTCTCTTTTTGAAAAGATTTTTCATCCCCTTTCTTTTCCTTTTCAATTAATTTTAAATCACTTAC
>DQVG01000095.1 GCA_015661865.1 Desulfurobacteriaceae bacterium | reverse complement strand
GAAGGTTATATTCAAAAAACATTAAAATTAGCTGAAAAATTTTCCAAACTTGAAAATATTGAAATTCCAGAAAACTTAAATTGGGATGAAATTCCTATTTCTTTTGAGGAAAAACAAAAAATCAAAAAGTATAAACCAAAAACTTTAGGGGAACTTGCTAGAATGGAAGGAATTAGAGCAGCTAGTATACCTATTATTTTATATTATATAAAACGCTCTCGGGTATCAAAATGAAAGAAACTATAAAGTCTTATTTAGAAAAAGAAAATTTTCATTTTAGAGACGAAATTATAGATAAACTTGATAAATTTTTAAATGAGCTTGAAAAATGGAACAAGAAAATAAATTTAGTTTCCTATAAAGATAAAAATGAACTTATAAAACGACATCTTCTAGACAGTTTATATTTCATACATCCTATAAACCATCTAAAAATAAATCCTAAAGTTATATTAGATGTTGGAAGTGGAGCTGGTTTTCCGGGGATACCTTTAAGTATTGTTTTGAATAATATAAATTTTTTTTTAGTTGAAATAAGAAAAAAACGAGCTTTATTTTTGGAACATATAAAAAGATTATTAAATTTGACTAATGTTAACATAAAAAATTTGGATATTAAACTAGTAAAAGAAACTCCTGATATAATTGTATGTCGAGCTTTTGCACCTTTGGATAAAATAGAGACACTGCTTTATCCTTTTTTAGAGAAAGGCACAAAAGTTATAATATCTCGAGGAAAAAATTTATCTGATCTTAAAAAATTAAAAAAATGTAGTTATGAAATATTCTCTTATCAACCCAAAGAAGATTTTAAAAGGAATTTTATTATACTTTATAAAACTTAAGTAACTCTAGTTCTTATCTAGCAAAATTTTTTTATAAAAAAGTTTGATAAAATTATTAAAATTACTACTGGTCAATAACATGAAAAAAGTTGCCGTTGGATTATCAGGTGGCGTAGATTCCGCAGTTACCGCTTATTTGTTAAAACAACGTGGATATGAGGTTTTGGGATATTATTTCATTTTAGTTCCATCTCATGAAAAAAATATAGACAAAGTTAAAAAATTAGCTTTTTTTTTAAATATACCTTTGGAGATTGTAGATCTTAAAAATACTTTTCAAGAACTCATTATAAATGGTTTTTTAGATTATTATTTTCAAGGAAAAACCCCTAATCCCTGCGTATGGTGCAATGCTTATATAAAATTCCCCTTTTTATTTAAATATATAAAAGAAGGAAAAGCGGATTATATTTCAACCGGACACTATGTAAAAAGTGATGGAAATTTTATTTATGAAGCTAAAGATAAGAAAAAAGATCAATCTTATTTCCTTAGTTTTGTAAGAAAAAATATCTTACCTTATTGTATCTTTCCGCTTGGGGATTATGAAAAAAATCAAGTAAAAAAACTAGCTCTTCAACTTAATCTGCCTATTTCTATGAAAGAAAGTCAAGATATATGTTTCCTTCAAGGTCGATCTATAGGGGAATTTTTAGAAGCTCATAAATTAAAACTTAAAGGGTATTTTGTTCTAAGTAAAAACAAACAAGTTTTAAGAGAAACAAAAAATATTTTACAATTTACAGTAGGTCAAAGGCGGGGGTTACACCTTAGGTATAGCAAACCATTATATGTAAAAAATATAGACATTTTTAAAAGGCAAATTATTGTAGCTCCTAAAGAGGAGCTTTATCAAGATAGCTTAATTTTGGAAAAACTAAATCTTTTTATGAGCTTATCTGAGATAGAAAAATTAGATAATCTAACTATTAAAATTAGATATAAGGCAAACAAAGTTGAAATTGCCTCTATAGAAGAAGTTCAAAATAAATTAATTATCAAACTTAAGGAAAAAGTATTTGCTATTACTCCAGGACAAGTGGGGGTTATTTACCATAACAATAAAGTTGTAGCTGCTGGAGAAATTGCTAAAAACTAAATAATTATATAGCTTATGATATAATTTTGGCAAAAATTGAAGTAGGGCGGAGGCTTTCTAATGGCAGAAGGAAATATTGTAAGTATAAATCCTCTTTATATTGGTATTCAAATTTTAAATTTTTTATTATTTTTCTTTATATTTAAAAACATTTTTCTAGATAAATTTTCGGAAAACCTAGAAAAAAGAGAAAAGTATTTTGAAGACTTGGAAAAAGAAATTAAAACTTTAAGAAAACTATTAGAAGAAAAAGAAGCAACTTTTACCCGTATTTTAAAGGAAGCTAACGAAAAAGCTAATGAACTTTTAAAAAATGTAATTTTAGAAACTGAAAAAGAAGCTAAAAATTTAATTGAAGAAGCTAAGCGAAAAGAAAGTGAAAAACTCCAAAAAGTTTTATATGATCTAAGACGAGAATTTGAAGAGGCTAAGAAAGAAATTAAGAAGGTAATTCCTGAACTAGCTAAACTTATCGTAAACAAAATCTTAGGTAAAAAAGCGGCTTAGGGGGCTTTAAAATGATTACGTTTATATTTAAAGTTATAAATTTTATATTATTTGTCTTAATTCTTTATAAACTTTTAAAAAATCCCATTTTAAGATTTTTGGAAAAAGAAAAAGAAAAGATCCTAAAAAGAAAAGAGGAGCTAGAACTTGAAAAAAGTAGGCTTGAAAAGACAATAAAGGAGTTAGATATAAAAATAGAAAATGCAGAAAAAGAAGCTGAACGTATTATAAAATTAGCTGAAGAAAGAGCACAAAAGAAAAGAGAAGAAATATTAGAAGAAGCAAAAAAAGCAATAGAGGAATATAAAGATTCTATAGAAAAGAAAATAGAAGAGGAAATTTACATACTAAAATCTCAACTTAAAGAATTAGCGGTAAATGAAGCTATTAAAGAAGCTGAAAAAATTTTAAAAGACAAATTAACTCAAAAGGAAGATGAAGAATTTATAAAAAGATCTTTGTATAAATTGTAAGTTGGGAGGATTAAATAATGTCTATAATTAACACATATGTAAAGGCATTATATCTTGCTATTGATAAAAACGAAGCTGAAAAAATTTTAAAAGATATAGAAGCTTTTAAAAATATTTTTACAAAAGAGCTAAAACAATTTTTAACATCTCCTATAGTACCACTGGAAAGAAAATATGAACTTATAGATGAACTTTCAAATAAACTTAATTTTTCTAAAAAATTTACTAATTTTATAAAATTACTTACCAAATATAAAAAAATAGATCTTTATCCCAAAATGTATTCTTCTTTAAAAGAAGCTGCACTTTCAAAGCAAGGGAAAGTTGAAGTAAATATTATTTTAGCTAGAAAGTTATCTAAAGATATTTTAGAAGATATAAAAAATAAAATTAAAGAAATTTTAGGAAAAGAGCTTATTACTTATGTAGATATAGATCCAAATATTATAGGCGGGGTTTGCATTAAAATAAAAAATACTATTTATGATGCTACTGTAAAAGGATATTTAACTGACTTACAAAAAAGTATATTAGAGGGGTGATGGGATGAGTAAACAGATTCGTGCTGAGGAAATAGCAAAGCTTATAAAGGAAAAAATAGAAAACTTTGAAAGGCAAATTGATCTAAAGGAAGTTGGAGTTGTTCTTAAAGTTGGGGACGGAGTTGCAAGAGTTTATGGACTTGAAAATGTAGAGTATGGAGAAATTGTAAAATTTGAAAATGGAACCGAAGGTATAGCTTTTAACTTAGAAGAAGATAATGTTGGTATTATTTTAATGGGGGAAGAGAGTGGTATTTCAGAGGGTTCTAAAGTAGAAAGAACTGCTAGAATCGCGGATGCTCCCGTAGGGGATGCTCTTATAGGTAGAGTGGTAGATGCTTTAGGTAATCCTATTGATGGAAGGGGGCCCATTGAGTATACAGAAAGAAGAGCTATTGAAAGAATAGCTCCAGGTATTATGACAAGAAGACCTGTTCATGAACCTCTTCAAACTGGAATTAAAGCTATTGACGGTTTAATCCCAATCGGTAGAGGTCAAAGAGAGCTTATTATTGGAGATCGTCAAACTGGTAAAACTACTATTGCTATTGATACTATTTTAAATCAAAAAAGAGAAGGAGTTATTTGTGTTTATTGTTGTATTGGACAAAAAAGATCTTCATTAGCTCACTTAATTGAACTTTTAAAACAAAAAGGGGCATTAGATTATACTATCATTGTAGCAGCCACAGCTTCTGAACCTGCGGCTTTAAAATATTTAGCTCCTTATACAGCCTGTACAATAGCTGAATATTTTAGAGATACTGGAAGAGCTGCTTTAGTTATTTATGACGACCTTTCTAAACATGCAGTGGCATATAGAGAAATGTCTCTTTTAATGAGAAGACCTCCGGGAAGAGAAGCTTATCCAGGAGATGTATTTTATTTACACTCTAGACTTTTAGAAAGAGCTGCAAAATTAAATGAAAAATATGGTTCTGGTTCTTTAACAGCTCTGCCAATAGTAGAAACTAAAGCTGGAGATATTTCGGCATATATTCCAACAAACGTTATATCTATTACAGACGGTCAAATCTTTTTAGAAGCAGATCTATTTAACAAAGGTCAAAGACCTGCTATTAATGTGGGTTTATCTGTTTCAAGAGTTGGGGGAGCTGCTCAAATTAAAGCTATGAAACAGGTAGCTGGTAAATTAAGATTAGAGCTTGCTAGATATAGAGAACTTGAAGCTTTTGCTCAATTTGCTTCAGATTTAGATCCAGCGACAAGAGCCCAAATAGAACGTGGAAAAAGACTTATGGAACTTCTAAAACAACCTCCATATTCACCAATACCCGTAGAAAAACAAATTGTAGCTTTCTTTGCAGCTGTTAATGGATATTTAGATGATATACCTGTAGAAGCTGTTCAAAAATTTGAAAGAGAGCTTTATATTTTCTTTGATACTAAATATCCAGAAATTTTAAAGGAAATATTAGAAAAGAAAAAATTAGATAAAGATTTAGAAGAAAAATTACATAAAGCTATTAAAGAGTTTAAAGCTACTTTTGTAGCATAAAGGGGTTTAAATCATGGCTGGTATGAGCATGAGAGATATAAAAAGAAAAATAAAGTCTTTAAAGGGAACTCAGCGGATAACCGCTGCTATGAAAGCGGTATCTGCTGCTAAATTAAAAAAGGCTGAAGCTGAACTTAAAAAGATTAGGAACTTTGCGAGAATTTTAAGAGAAATTACTTTAGACTTAGCATCTTTCCCAGAAGCCGAGTCGGTTTTCTTAAAAAAAGATAACAAACCTACAAAACAAGTTTTGATTTGTATCTTTGGTTCTGATAAAGGGCTTTGTGGAGCGTTTAATTCAAATTTAATAAAAACTGCAAGAAATAAAATAAATCAACTTAAAGAAAAAAATATTGAAGTGGAACTTTTAACTGTAGGAAATAAAGTTACTAATTATTTTGAAAAGTACACCAATATAAAAGTAAAATATAAATGGACAGATGTATTTAGAAAAGTAGGAGAAGATTTAGCAAAAGAAATATACTCTGCTATTATTAATGCTTATCTTGAAGAAGGTTTTGATGAAATTCACATAGTCTTTAATAAGTTTATTAATCCTTTAAGGCAGGATGTCATTTATGATGAATTTTTACCTATCAAATCTCCTCAAGAAAAACAAGATGAAAATGTAGTAGGTATGGAAGTAGTTCCAAGTTATGAAATTCTTGACAATTTAGTGAAAGACTATACTTTTGCTTGGGTTCTTAATGTTTTATGGGAAAGTGCTACTTCTGAACATGCAGCTCGTATGACTGCGATGGACAATGCTACCAATAATATTAAGGATTTAATAAAAAAATTAACTATATCCTACAATAAAGCTCGTCAAGCTGCTATTACCAAAGAACTTATTGAAATTACAAATGCTATTGAAGCCATGAAATAAATAGGTCTTAAAGGGGGTTATTATGGCTAAAGGAGATAAAGGAAAAATTGTTCAGGTTATAGGACCAGTTGTAGATGTTGAATTTGAAAATATTAAAAAATTACCAGATATTTACCATGCTCTTATAGTTCCAAAGGTAAAAACTGTTACTTGGGACGGGAAACTTCAAGAAAAAGACTTAGTTTTGGAAATTCAACAGCAATTAGGAGATAATAAAGTTCGTTGTATAGTTCTTGGGCCGTCTGAAGGTTTAAAAAGAGGAATGGAAGTTATAGATACTGGAGATTACTTAAGAGTACCTGTTGGACATGCATGTAGAGGAAGAGTATTTAATGTTTTAGGAGAACCTATTGATGAGGCAGGTCCTGTGGAAGCCGAAGAAAAATGGCCAATTCACAGGGAAACTCCAAAATTAACTGAGCAAAAAGCTGCTCAAGAAATTTTTGAAACTGGAATAAAAGTAATTGACCTTTTAGAACCTTATGCAAAAGGTGGAAAAATTGGACTATTTGGAGGAGCTGGAGTAGGAAAAACTGTTCTTTTAATGGAGCTTATTCATAACGTTGCTATGAAACATGGTGGATTTTCCGTATTTACAGGAGTTGGAGAAAGAACCAGAGAAGGTACGGATCTTTACTTAGAAATGAAAGAATCTGGAGTTTTACCTAATACTATTTTGGTGTACGGTCAAATGAATGAACCACCAGGAAACCGTTGGAGAGTAGCTTTAACCGGTTTAACTATGGCTGAGTATTTCCGAGATGTAGAAGGTAGAGATGTACTTTTATTTATTGATAATATGTATAGATTTGTACAAGCAGGTATGGAAGTTTCAGCTCTTTTAGGAAGAATTCCATCTGAGGTTGGTTATCAGCCAACTTTGGCAACTGAAGTAGGTAAGGTCCAAGAAAGAATTACTTCTACCGATAAAGGTTCTATTACTTCTGTTCAAGCAATTTATGTTCCTGCGGACGACTTTACAGATCCCGGGCCATTTACTTTATTTGCTCACTTGGACGCAACTACAGTTCTTTCTCGTTCCTTAGCAGAGCAAGGTATTTATCCTGCGGTTGATCCTTTAGAATCTACATCTAGACTTTTAGATCCCAATATCGTAGGAGAAGAGCATTATAAAGTAGCAAGAGAAGTTCAAAGATACTTACAAAGATATAAAGAACTTCTTGAAATTATTGCTATTTTAGGTATGGAAGAATTATCAGAAGAAGATAAAATTATTGTTCACAGAGCAAGAAGAATTCAACTATTTTTAACTCAACCTTTCCATGTGGCAGAGCAATTTACAGGAATGCCGGGTAAGTATGTTCCATTAGAAGAGACTATTCGTGGATTTAAAGAAATTATTGAAGGAAAATGGGATCACTTACCTGAAGAAGCTTTTTATATGGTTGGAACTATAGATGAAGCTGTTGAAAAAGCTAAAAAACTTATGGAAGAGGCTAAGGTAAAAAATAAATAGTTGAGGTAAAAAAATGGTTTTACTTGAGCTAGGAAGTCAGAATTTCTATTCTGAAAAACATATTAAATACTTATTTTATGATATAGATGATGCTTATGATACTTTGGAAAAAGGTCATTTACCGGTCCTTGTAGGTGGAAGGGCCGGTTATCTTCTTTATGAAGATGAGGACGGAAAAAAAGATATTATTGTATTTAAAGGTGGTTATATAGAGTATGATGGGAATACTATAAAAGTGGCTTTAAGAGAACTTTTTGATCCAAAAACTTTAGATTTAGAAAAAATTTCTCAGGAAATAGAAAATTTAAATAAGAAATTATCCGAAATCCAAGACGAAAAGGAACAAGAAAAGATAAAGGATGATCTTTTAACAGCTCAAAAATTTTACCTTGCTGTAGCTAAAGCAAAAACTTATTTTGAAAAATAATTTTTAGGAGTCTGGGTTTGATAAATATAACAAATTTACAAGCAGATAAAGTTTTCCTTATTTTTATTGTACTTGGAGCATTTTTTTTAATATTAGGAACTTCCTTTTATATTCTTTATATAAAACCCAAGCAGGATAGAAAACGAAGAGAACAAAAAGCAAATCAAAGAAAAAAAGAAGTTGATGAAAGAATAAAGAAAAATCAAAAATACTGGAAAGAAGTTGCAGACTATTTAAATTTTCTGGAAAAAAAAGACAAAGATTAGGAGGCTTTGCCTCCTTTTTCCTTTGTAATATTTATATTTTTTTTAGTTTTTACAAAACTTTTCAATTTTTATAAATCCTGATCAACACCAAAAAGTTTTTATCAAAAAATAGATAATTCTTTTTATAATATTTTACTTTTTCAATATTCTTTCTTATCCTCTTGAATATTTTTAAATTGCTCTATTGTTAATAAAGGGATACTTTGGATTTTTACTTTTTACAAACAAATTTTTGATTTTTTGTTGCATCTATCTTCTCACTTCTTTTTATTTATTTTCTTTTTTGAACAGTCCCCCTTATCCTCTTGACTTTTAAAGGGAAAATAATATAATTATTCGCGGAGGGATGGCCGAGCGGTCGAAGGCGGGTGATTTGAAATCACCTGGCGGGTTAGTCGCCCGCCCCTGGGTTCGAATCCCAGTCCCTCCGCCATTTTATGGAGAGGTGGCCGAGCGGTCGAAGGCGGCTCCCTGCTAAGGAGTTGTGGGGTTTACGCCCCACCGCGGGTTCGAATCCCGCCCTCTCCGCCATTTTTT
>DQVG01000029.1 GCA_015661865.1 Desulfurobacteriaceae bacterium | reverse complement strand
TTTTTTATATATTTATATATAGTTATTGTATATTTATATATGGTTATATGACAATTTAGAAATTATAAAATAAAAAGGAGTGCAAAAATGCAAAAGATTTATGACGTTATAATAGTAGGAGCTGGTCCGGCAGGTGTTACTGCAGGTATTTATGCTAAACGGGCTAATTTAGATCTTTTATTACTAGAAAAGCAATATGTAATAGGAGGTCTTCTTAATTTTACCTCGGAAATAGAAAACTATCCGGGTTTTTCAAAAATAGAGGGTTTCAAGCTTTCTCAAAAATTTGAGGAGCACTTAAAAGCTTTAGATGTCCCTTTGAAAGTAGGAGTGGAGGTTATAAAAATAGTAAAAGATAATAATATTTTTAAAGTTAATACTTCTCAAGAAACTTACTTTTCTAAAAGTGTTATATATGGAGCAGGATGGTCTTTTGTAAAACTAGGAATTGATGGAGAGGATAAATTTCTTGGAAGAGGAGTTTCTTACTGCGCGGTTTGTGATGCTCCTTTTTATAAGGGTAAGATTGTTGCAGTTATAGGTAGAGGAGAAATAGCTATAGAAGAGGCTTTATATTTAACAAGGTTTGCATCCAAAGTATATTTATTTTTATTAAATAAAAAAATGAAATTACCCCCCCATCTCGAAAAAGAATTAGAAAATACTAAAAATCTCGAAATTATTTTAGGCGCAAATGTAGAAAAAATTGATGGGAAATTATTTGTTGAAAAACTTATCTATACTAAAGATAAAGAAAAAAAAGAACTAAAAGTAGATGGAGTTTTTATATTTGCAGGTTTAAAACCTAATATAGAGCCGGTTAAAGAATTAGTTGAAACTACAAAAGCTGGATTTATTATTACAGATGAAAATATGCAAACTAAAACTCCTTTACTTTTTGCAGTAGGAGATATTCGCCAGAAAGTTTTAAGACAAATTGTTACTGCTTGTAGTGACGGAGCTATAGCAGCCCAAGCAGCTTATAAATTTCTTAGACAAATAAAAAGTTCATAGTTAAGGTTTTTTTAGTTTTTTTTATAGTTAGGATTTTTTTAAAGTTAAAATAAAAAATAAAATAAGATAGAGTAAATTTGGTAACAAAACAAAATAAGGAATTAATGTTTTTTGGGAGATAACATAGAATAAAGAATATAAACTATAAAAAATAATAATATTAACTATGGTTACTTTAAAAGAATATTTAATATCAAATATAGATTTATTATAAAACCATCTTAATAGAAAAAGCCCTGTAAATAAAATAGATAAGGAAATAGAAATTCTTATAAAAATTTCGAAATAAGAAGAAAAAGTTTTTTGTTCAAGTAATTCCCAAAAATTACCTTTTAGTCTGAAGCTGAAAAAACTTTTATTTAGATCTAGCAATTTAAGATTTGCCTTTTCGAAATGAAAATTTATAGAATTTGAAAATAAATTTCCTTGCTTTGCTTTTAAAAACAAAGTATTATTTTTATATAGAAATTGAGCATCTTTTGCAAAAATTGTAATATTTTTATATTTAAGTTTAAGATTTTTAAACTTAAAATCCTCTTTGTATTTAAAGGAAATTTCTATTTTCCCAATTTTATTTTTTTTCTCAGGTTCCAAGCAAGCAATAAAATTTTTCTTAAAAATATCTTTTAAAAAATTATCAAAATTTTTTCTAAATTCTGGTAATAAAAATAAATAATAAATGGATAAAAAGAGAGAAAATAAAAAGCTAATTCCTATAAAAACTCTAGAAATCTTAAAAAAAGAAAAACCTAAAATTTTTAAAGATAAAATTTTCTTTTCTTGACCCCATTTTCCAAAGATATAACCTATACTTAAGGCAAAGCTAATGGGAAAGATAATAGGGAAAATATTTAAAAATGTAAATAAAGTTAGATATATATATTCCTTGAAATTTAAATATTTAAAATATTTAACATAATAAAAATTTATTTGAAGAGATAAAAAGATAAGAGAAAATGATAAAAATACTACTAACCAAGTTATAAAAAAATTTTTTAGAAAATATTTTTCTAACCTTTTCAAGATAAGTTCATATCTTTAGGTTTTATTTTAGATAAAGCAAATAAATCCTTCTTTTTATACTTATAATAATCCACCACAATTCCACTAGCTATAAATATAGAAGAGTAGGTCCCGGTAATAACCCCAATAAGTAAGGTTAATGCAAAAGGTTTTATATTGGGACTTCCAAAAAGATATAAAGTTATAACCACAATTAAAGTTGTTAAAGATGTAATAACTGTTCTAGATAAGTTTTCATTTATAGCCTCATTAACTAAAATATCAAAAGGTTTCTTTCCACGTTCTCTTTGAATTTTTTCTCTGATTCTATCAAAAACAACAATAGTATCATTAATAGAATATCCAATTAACGTTAATAAAGCAGCTATTATTTGCAAATCAAAACTTTGTCTTAAGACCATAAGAAGACCAATTGTAATTAAAACATCATGAATCAAAGCTACAACTGCTCCTAATGCAAAAATAGGTTCAAATCTAAAAGCTATATAAATACCCATAGCTATAACAGCATATAAAACAGCTAAAATTCCTTTCTTTTTCAGTTGTTCAGATACAGAAGGTCCTATAACATTTATAGCTTCTATAGTTGCATTTTTGAAATTTTTTTCTATATCCTCTTTTAATCTATTTGATAAAGTTTCAATATCTTCTTTTTTTGAAACACCTACTCTTATTAAATACTCCCCTTCTTTCCCAAAGTTTTGAACCATTAAAGATGGATAACTTTTTAATTTTTCTCTAATAATATTAGAGTTTACCTTTTCATTAAACTTTACTTGAAGGGCAACCCCACCTGTAAAATCCACTCCAAACTGAGGTCCAAGTTTTAGACCGATAGTCCAGGAAGAAATTATAATAATCAAAGAAAAAATATAAGCAAAGTGTCTTTTCCCTATAAAGTCAAATTTTTTCATGTGTATAAAACCCCTATTATAATGCTATATTTTAAGAGCATTAAAGTTTTTTATAAAAACTTTTCTATCTTCCAAAAATTTTTTACGAATAAGTTTAAAAATTTCTT
>DQVG01000087.1 GCA_015661865.1 Desulfurobacteriaceae bacterium | reverse complement strand
TTTTTAAATAGTAAAAATTGTATTTATAAGTAAAATAAATAGGAGTGACATGAAATTATTTCCAAAGCTAGGTATCTTTAAAGGGAATTTTCTTTTCTATAAAACTCCGTATCTTAAAAAGTTAAATAATTCATGAATAACTTTTTTATTAAAAATTTGGATTTAGGTAATGAAAGTTTTTACTACCCTCATTGATACAAATAATATTGAAGAAAATTTAGAATCTTTTATTTCTGAAAAAAATATAAAAGAAAATTGTAATAAGTCTTCTTCGTCCTTGTGTATAATTTACGTTCCTTTTACTGATAAAGAAAAAGTAAAAAAAGTTATGGAAACTATTAAAAAATTTCTTCCTAATATTTCTATTATTGGTTGTAGTGCATCTTCTGTTATCTACAATGGTAAGGCAAATGATAATTTAATCTTAGTTTCCTTTTTGTTTTTTGAAAAAAATTTTGCAAAAGTAATTTATTTTAAAGAAAGTGATTTTTATCAAGATGGAAAAAAATTAGGAAGTTATATTAAAAATTTCTATCCAAATGCAAAAGCAATTTTAGTTTTTCTTGATTCACCTTTTTCAAATGGAGAGACTTTCTTAAAAGGAATAGATTCTGTCAATAAAAAAGTAATAGTTATAGGAGCTTTAGCTTCAAAAGATAAAGATAAAAAAGAAAGTTTAATTTTTATAAATAATGAAATTTTTTCAAAAGGATGTGTAGCAACCATATTTTATGGAGAAGATTTAAATGTAGATACTTTTTATTGTTTAGGTTGGCGAGCAGTTGGGAAAAACTATCAAGTTACCCAAGCTTCTGAAAATAAAATCTTAGAAATAGAAAGCATTAAAGCTACAGAATTTTATAAATCCCATTTAAAAGAAGATAGTTTAAACGTATGGTCTTCATTTCCCTTAATTTTAGTAGATAGAAAGTTTAGAATTCTTAGAACACCTATAAAAATAAATGGTACTGCCATTAAATTTGGAGGTAATATAAAAGAAAAGGAAAATGTAAAATTTGCAATAGGATTACCTGAGCAAATAATAGAAGATTGTAAAAATAAATTATCTAGTATTTCCTCTTTTTACCCCGAGCTTGCTATTATATTTTCCTCTATTTTTAGAAAGGCAATTCTTGGAAAATATATAAATGAAGAACTTTCTTATTTTTCTCCTTATAAACATATTGGTTTTTTTACAGAAGGAGAGATTTTTACAGATAAAAAAACTTTTGAAAAAATATTTTTAAATAATAGTTTAACCTTTTTATTTTTATCAGAATCTTCTAAAAAACCTTTCTTTCCTTTTCCTAAAAAAAGGGAAAAGGAAGAAAAGAGAAATGTAAAAGTTGCACGTGCCTTTATTGATTTAGTTGATTTTCTTTCTCAGGATCTTGAAGGAGAAAACAAACAACTTGAAATGTTATCTACATATGATTTTCTTACAAATCTTTATAATAAAAGAACTATTATTAAATTTTTAGAAAAAGAAATTGAATTTTCCAAAAAAAATAAAGTAACTTTTTCAATTTTAATGCTTGATATAGATCACTTTAAAAAAATTAATGATACTTATGGCCACTTGATGGGAGATAAAGTTTTAAAGAAATTAGCAAATATTTTAAAACAAAATGTTAGAGAGAAAGATTTAGTTGGAAGATACGGGGGAGAAGAGTTTTTAATTGTGCTTCCAAATACGTCAAAATCTAGAGCTAAAGATATAGCAGAAAGAATTAGAAAAAGTGTAGAAAAAACCTTATTTCCAGAAAATATAAGGATAACTATAAGTATAGGAGTTACCGAATATTTATTTAAAGACAATATCTCTACTTTAATAGAAAGGGCAGATCAAGCTCTTTATAAAGCGAAAAAAGAGGGAAGAAATAGGGTTGTAATATTGTAAATATGATTTTTAATTGTTTTCACATATAAATATAATCTATTTAAAAATATATTTTGCAATCTAAAAACTTTTCTTAAACTGTAAATATTTAATCTAAATTCTTTTGCCTATTATTTTTTGGAGAAAATTTTATGAAAGTAAAATTTTTTTGGAAAGCAAAAAAATGCGAAGACTTTGTAGTTAAGGAGGTGGCATCTTATCCAAATGGAGAAAATCATTTTCTTTACTTACTTGTCAAAAGAAATTTAAATACAAAAGAACTTTCAAAAAAATTAGGTTTTAGCTACGCGGGTTTAAAGGATAAATTTTCATTAAGCTTTCAGTATGTATCTTTTGAATATTTTTTTAAAGAAAGTGAACTTGTAAAAGTATCCAAAAGTTCTTGGTATTATTTAAAATTTATTAAAACTATAAAAAATAAAGTTAGACCCGGATTTTTACAAGGAAATAAATTTTTAATAAATATTAAAAATTTCCCTATAAAAAGCAAAATTCCACAAGTATTTATAAATTATTTTGATATTCAAAGACTTTCTAAAAATGTAAATAGAGGGAAAAACTTATTAAAAAAAGGATTAAAGGGTTATAAAAGATTAAACTGGTTAAAAAGTTTTATTGTAAATGCATATATATCCTATTTATGGAACAAGGCTATAGAAGAAATTTTAAAAATCTTTGATGGTTACTATATCGAAGATAAAGGTTATGAGTTTTTTATTTTAAAAAATGAGAAAAATTTATTTAATATAGAAAAAATGTATTTCCCTCTTTTGGGATATAAAGTAAAATTAGATGCTTTTGAAAAAGAGATTTATAAAAAAGTTTTAAAAAGAGAAGGTTTTTCTTTGGAAGAAATCTTTGAAAAATTGGAAAATTTAAAGGTAAAAGGGGATTATCGAAAAGTATATGTCCAAGCTAAAGATATAAAACTCTTGGCCAATAAAACATTTATAAAGTTCTTTTTAGAAAAAGGAGCATATGCAACTATGTTTTTAAAACACTTGCAAGCGGTATAGTTACCACATTTGTCTTTTTTCTTTGAAATAATCTAAAAGCTCTTGAAAACTATTTAAGTGAAGAGAAGCTATATATGATTTTAAATCATCTTTAAATTTTTTTGGAGCTTTTACATCTCTAAAAAGAATACTACCTAATTGTACGACTTTAGCCCCTACTAAAAAATATTCTAAGGCATCTTTAAAAGTAGTTATGCCACCGCTAGCAATAATATATACATCCTCAGATACTTTTTGAGCTTCATATACTAAACGTAAAGTTAAAGGTTTTATAGCTGGCCCAGAGTAACCTGCATAAACTTTTTTAAATACAGGCTTTAAGTTTTTTAAATCCACAGCCATGCCCAAATATGTATTTGCAATAGTGACTATATTTATTCCTTCTTCTAAACAAGCTTTTACAAAAGGTTTTATATCTGAAACATTTGGGGTAAGCTTAATAATTAATTCTTTATGAGAAATTTTTTTAATTTCTTTTAAAAGGACTTTTAAAGTATCTATATCTTGTCCAAAAGCTAGTCCCCCTTTTTTTACATTTGGACAAGATACATTTATTTCAAAAGCTAGGGCTTGAGTTGAATTTAATTTTTCTATAATTTTTATATATTCTTCTATTTCTTTTCCGTAAACATTAACAATATAAGGATAGTTTTTTCTCTCTAACTTATAAGCAATTTCTTTTAAAAAAAAATCTACTCCGGGATTTTGAAGACCTATACTATTTAAAAGTCCCCCATAGGCTTCATAAATTCGAGGAGGAGGATTTCCTGGATTTGGCTCTAAAGAAATTCCCTTGGTTATTATGGTAGCAGTTTCCTTAATATTAAAAAAATTTTCAAATTCTAATCCAAATCCGCATGTTCCTGACGCAAGTAAATAAGGGGTTTTCAAATTTATTTTTCCTAAATTAATACTTAGGTCCATTTTTTCCTCTTGAAGTATAATAATACTTTAAAGTTAAAAGAATTAAATTGTATGTATATTATAACGTAATGCCAAGTTTTATATTTTGCTATTAATTTTATTTTAATATTGTTCAATAGTCTTATTATTTAATAGTATTATTTAAAAAAATTTAAAAACTTCGAGGTACAAAATGTTTGAAATTTTACCTGCTATAGATATAAAAGATGGAAAATGTGTACGTTTATTTCAAGGAAAAAAAGATACTGCAAAGATTTATTTTGATGATCCTTTAGATGTAGCAAAAATGTACAAAGATTATGGCTTAAAAAAAATTCATGTTGTGGATTTAGATGGAGCTTTTGAAGGTAAACCAAAAAACTATAAAATTTTAGAAAAAATAATAAATTTAGGTCTTAAAGTACAATATGGAGGAGGTTTAAGATCCTTTGAAATAGTTAAAAATACTATAGAGCTAGGAGTTGAAAGAGTAGTTATTGGAACTTTAGCTGTAAAAAATTCGGAGGAATTTAAAAAGTGTTTATTAGAATTTCCAAAAAAAATCGTTTTAGCTATTGATACAAAAGATTTTAAAGTGACGAGTTTAGGTTGGGAAAAAGTTGAAAATTTAGATCCTATTTCTTTTGCTAAAAGATGGGAAGAAAATTATAAAAATTATCTATGGGGTTATTTATTTACAGATATATCTAAAGATGGTAGTTTAGAAGGACCTAACTTTGAAGCTATAAAAAAATTTTCAAATGGAGTTTCTTTACCCGTTTTAGCCTCAGGTGGAGTTTCAAATATTGAGGATATTTTAAAGTTAAAAGAAATTGAAAATGTTAAAGGAGTAATTATAGGAAAGGCAATTTATGAAAATAAAATTTCTTTAAAAGATTTAAAGGATTTAGCAATTGGATATTTAAGATAAAAATTTTAAAAGTATTTTGCATATAAAGATATTATCTATTTAATAATTG
>DQVG01000108.1 GCA_015661865.1 Desulfurobacteriaceae bacterium | reverse complement strand
CTAGCTATACAAGCTGCTAAAGGCCCATATTTTTCTTCCATTTGTCTAAACATTTGAGCAACTATTTTTAAATCCCTATAAGAAGAATTTGTACAGGATCCAATAGCGACTTGGTCAACTTCCCACCCTTCTATTTCTCTAACGGGTACAACATTATCTGGAGAGTGGGGACAAGCTATTAAAGGTTCTATTTCAGATAAATCTATTTCTATAATTTCATCATAACTAGCATCTGGATCAGCTTCTAATCTTCTCCACTCTCTTTCTCTACCTTGTGCTTTTAAGAAAGCATAAGTTTGCTCATCAGAAGGAAATATAGAGCTTGTAGCTCCAAGCTCAGCTCCCATATTACAAATAGTAGCTCTTTCCGGAACTGTTAAAGTTTTTACTCCAGGACCAAAATATTCAAATACTTTACCTACTCCACCTTTAACTGAAAGTCTTCTTAATAGCTCCAAAATAACGTCTTTAGCAGAAACAAAAGGTCTTAATTTCCCGGTAAGCTTAACCCCAATAACCTTTGGCATTTTTAAATAAAATGGTTCTCCCGCCATTGCTAAAGCTACATCCATACCCCCGGCTCCAATAGCCAACATACCAAGTCCACCCGCCGTGGGGGTATGAGAATCAGATCCTAAAAGAGTTTTTCCTGGAATTCCAAATCTTTCCAAATGAAGCTGATGACAAATTCCACTTCCAGCTTTAGAAAAGTAAACTCCATATTTTGCGGCTACAGTTTGCAAGAAAATATGATCGTTCGCATTTTCAGGTCCACCCGCCTGTAAAGTATTGTGATCTACGTAAGAAACTGAAAGTTCAGTTTGAACCTTTGGGATTCTCATAGCCTCAAAATGCAAATAAGCCATAGTTCCTGTAGCATCTTGAGTTAAAGTTTGATCAATTCTGATAGCAATCGGACTACCTGGTTTTGTCCAATCTCCCTCTACTAAATGATTTTTTATAATCTTTTGAGTTACATTTAATCCCACTTTTACCCTCCCCTTTTGAGTATGAGCTTTTTAATTTTATCATTTTTTACAAAATTTTTACAATAACTTCACAGGAATTTTCAGTTTGAATTTGAAAATTTATATCTTAAATTGAAGTTAGGGTTTTAAGTAATGTAGTATACTATTTTTGCTTTTGAATATAATTAAACTATGCTTTTTAAGCAAAGATGAAAAAGGGGGTAAAAAATGTTTCCATTATCAAATGAGGATATAAAAGATTTAGAAAACATGTTTTTACAAAAGGAAAAACAAATTTCAGATAGAAAGCTAAAGGAAAGAGAAAAAAAAGATGATAAAAAGATAACGAAAAAAAAGAAGTCTATAGAAAATAAAGAGGATATAGCTTTTTTAAAAAATGAAATTAAGAAAAAAGATGAAAAAATAAGTAAACTAAACCAGAAGATATTTGAACTTACCCATGAAGTGGAAATCCAAAAAAAACAAATATTGTCTCCTTCTCGTTTAGAATTATTTTTAGAAATTGCTTTAAATGCCCTTTCTAATTTTATAACAGAAAAAGAAAACAAAAAAGTTTTATTTTCAAAAAATTTTCGAAAAAGTTTTATAGCTTTTTTAGCTCAAAAACCCTTTTTATTTGATTCTTTTATAAAATCTTTTTCCCATTTAGAAGAAAATTCAAAAGCTTTAAGTGAAAATATATATATTTTAGAAGTTCCAAGTTACTATGGAGAATATGCAGCTTTATTTACTTATTTGGAAAAAGATATTATTAAATTTTTAAGATTTGGCCCTAAGGAAAATATAATAGAAAACTATGAAATAATAGATGTTTCTTTATAAAGGGGGAAAGATCTTTCCCCCTTATCATTTACTTTTAAGGGACCATCTATGAAGTACAGCTATATCTTTAGAAAAGTTACTAAAATTTACCCCTTTAAAATTACCTCATATGTAAAAAAGCAAATAAAACATTTTTCTTTTAAAGATCCTGTTTTTAAAATGTATTATCCTCATTTAGATGAATTAAGAAGTTTTTATCAAAAAAGTATGGATCCATATTTTGAAGAGAAATATTCTGTAATAAAAAAAGGAAATATTCCTATTTTAGTCCATAAATATCCCTCAAGAGTTCTTATTGTTACTACAAATTATTGTCCAGCTCTTTGTAGATTTTGCATGAGAAAGAAAAATTGGGGAAAGTTATTTTTTATAAATAAGAAAGATATAGATAAGATACTAAACTATATAAAAACACAAAAAAAAATTGAAGAAGTTCTTGTTTCTGGAGGGGAACCTATTACTCTTGGCAAAGATGCTTTATTTTATTTGCTGGAAAACTTAGAAAAAATAGATCATGTAAAAATTATAAGGTTTGCTACGAAAGCTGTTTTAACAGCTCCAAATTTATTTACCAAAGAGCACATTGACTTTTTTAAAAATATTTCCAAATTAATTTTTATTATTCATATAAATCATTTAAATGAAGTTATAGAGGAAAATAAAAATCTATTAAGGTTATTAGCAAATGATTTTAAAGTTTTTTCCCAAACCGTTTTATTAAAAGGGATTAATGATACTTACGAGGATTTGTCGAGTCTTTTTAAATTTCTTAGAAATATAAAAATAAAGCCTTATTATTTATTTGATTGTGATCCTGTAAAAAGTGTTTATCATTTTAAGGTGGATAATAAAAAAAAAGATAAACTT
>DQVG01000076.1 GCA_015661865.1 Desulfurobacteriaceae bacterium | reverse complement strand
TTTAAATAATTTTAATAACTGTTTTAAATTTTTGAGACCCTCTGCATGTTTAATTTTTTTAATATATGTTTGTAATGGCTTTTAAGACAATAGGTTATAAGTTTAGCACTTTTAACTTATTCCTCGAAGATCGTTTAGTAATATTGATTATTTTTAATTCTTACTCTAATTATTGAACATAAGTAATAAAAGGAAAATATACCGGGTATATGCAATATATTTATTAATATAGATGTTGTGGGATTGAGAATTAATGTAAAAAGCAATTGTGATAAGGTTTTTGAGATAAGGAACTTTAAGTTTGTAAATATTTACGGGCTTTGAAGTTAGGGTCTTTGAATAATATTTTCTTTAATCTAAAATATAAACTTTTTATCTTCAAGTCTTTTGTGAGATTATGATATACTATTTTTTAAATTTTGGAGTGATTAAAATAAGTAATATATATGAGGTTGAAAAATGTTTAGAAAACTAAGCTTACAAGAAGGTGAAATAGCGGTAAAGTTGGCTCGTAAGGCAATAGATACTTTTTTTAAAAATAGAATTATTATGCCTCCACCTACAAATTTACCTGAAGTTTTTTATGAAAAGAGAGGAGTTTTTACTACCTTACATACTTATCCAGATCATAATTTAAGAGGATGTATTGGTTTTCCAGAACCTATATTACCTTTGGCAGAGGCTATTATAGAAAGTGCTATTTCTGCAGCTTTTAGGGATCCCAGATTTCCCCCTTTAACATATGATGAGTTTCAAAATGTAGTAGTTGAGGTAACTATTTTAACGCCTCCTCAGGAAATAAAGTTTTCTAATCCCCAAGAGCTTATGGAGCAAATTAAAATAGGAGAAGATGGACTTATTGTTAAATGTGGTTTTCACTCAGGTCTTTTACTTCCTCAAGTTCCGGTAGAATATAATTGGACAGTTGAAGAGTTTTTAGCTCATACTTGTATGAAGGCAGGTCTTCCTCCAGATTGTTTTTTAAATCCGGAATGTAAATGGTATAAATTTCAAGGTCAAATTTTTGAGGAAAAATATCCAAATGGAGAAGTTATAGAAAAAAAGCTCAAATAAAAGGAGGATTTTAATGTCAAGTTATGCCTACTATCCCGGATGTGTTTTAAAGGGGGCAGCAAAGGAACTTGCAGAAGCGACAGAAAGTGTATGTAATACCTTAAATATAGATCTTAAGGAGCTTCGTACATTTTCCTGTTGTGGAGCTGGAGCTTTAGAGGAATTAAATGAAGAGTGGGAAATTTTGGTAAATGCAAGAAATTTAGCTTATGCAGAAAAAGAAGATCTAGATATAGTTACTCCTTGCTCCACCTGTTTGTTAGTCCTTCGAAATACTTATAACAAACTTTTATCTGATGATAAACTTTTAGAAAAAGTAAACAATAAATTGAAAAATTTTGGTTTAAAGTTTACAGGAAAGAAAAATATATATCATATTCTTTGGGTTTTACATGATAATTTAGAAAAAATAAAATCTTTGGTAAAAAGACCTTTAAAAAATATAAAAGTATATCCTTTCTATGGCTGTCATACAATTAGACCATATCGTATTTTGGGATACGAGCCTTCGGAAAATCCAAAATCTATAGATAATTTAGTAAAAGCTTGTGGAGGAGAGCCAGTAAGAGGGCTTAAAAATATAGTTTGTTGTGGTTTTCATGCCCAATTTACCTTTCCTCAAGGTTATAAAAAATTATTAGATATGGTATACAAAGAAGCTCAAGAATTGAAAGCAGATTGCATAGTTACACCTTGTCCACTTTGTCATATGCAAATGGAAATGTATAATCCTCTTAATTTCCCAATTCTTCATGTTCCTCAGTTAATTGGTTTAGCCTTAGGAATATCATCGAAAGCTTTAGGACTTCATAGAAATTTAAGCCCTGTAAAAAAACTTTTTGAAAAATTGTTTAGGGGGAATTAAATGTCCCAAGCTCTTTTTGTTTACACTACTTTTCCAAATATGGATGTAGCTAAACAAATTGTTAAAGCTTTGCTTGATCAAAAATTAATAGCCTGTGCAAATTTAAGAGAACACGTAAGTATATATAGATACAAATCTAAGATAGAAGAAGAAAAGGAAATTGGAGCAATTTTAAAAACTAGAGTTTCTTTAAAAGAAAAGTTAGAAAATAAGTTAAAAAAACTTCATCCTTATGAAGTTCCCGTAATTTTCTTTCTCCAAGCAGATTTAAATAAAGAAGCTTACTTATGGCTTTGTGAAGAAACTTTAGATGAAGGTTAATAATTTTCCCAGAAAAGGTGAAGTTATATTAGCGCCTTTAGCGGGCTATACTCATAGTGCATTTAGAAGAATATGTAGACGTTTAGGAGCTGATAGAACTTATTCAGAGCTTGTTCATGCCTATGGCTTAACTTTAAGGGGATTTGAAAAAAATAAAGAGCTTATTTACTTTACCAAAGAGGAAATTCCCTTACATCTTCAGCTTTATGGTCGAAATCCTACAGAAATATCCCAAGGAGCTGCTTACTTATTAGAAAACTTTAAAGATATTACTGCTATTGATATAAATTTTGGTTGCTCAGTAAAAAAGGTCCTAAAAGCTAAGGCAGGAAGTTATATTTTGAAAGATTTAAACCTTTATTATGAAATTATTAAAGAAACCAATGAAGTGACAAAAAGCTTTGGGAAATTTTTAAGTATAAAAATTCGACTTGGATTTGATAAAGATATTTTAGAAAAACTTGTAGAAACTGCTTTAAAAGCAGGTATTAAAGTAATAGCCGTTCATCCCAGATTAGCTATTCAAGGTTTTGGAGGAAAAGCAAATTGGGAAAGGTTAAAAATTATAAAAGATATTTTTAAAGAAGATATATTTTTAATAGGCAGCGGAGATATTATTTCTTATGATCAAATAGATAATCATTTTAAATCTTACCACGTAGATGGAATTATGATTGGAAGAGCAGCTATAAAACATCCCTGGATTTTTAAAGAATATAAGATCAAACAACCCATAAAAGTATCTTTGAAAGAAAAGTTAGAGCTTATAAAATTAGAACTTGATATGATGCTTGAATATATGTCTCCTCAAAAAGCATTTCGAGTTATTAAATCCCAAGTTAGTCAAATATTAAAAGGAGAAAAAAACAAAAAGGCTATAGAGCAACCTCTTTTAAAAACTAAAACCTATGAAGAGTTTATAGATCTTTTAAATCATCTAACCAACCAGCCTTCAAAGTAAGTCTTTTTGCAAAAAACTTTCCAACGTTTTTATCGTCTTTTGCCTGATGATATTTTAAATAGATAATGTCTTTATCTGGATCTATACCTACAATTTCAACTTTTCCAGTTCTATGAGACATTACATATTTAAATCTCTTTGCATGACCATCTAAATCCCTTTTTGCACCTTCTACAATAAAGTACCCTTCTTTTAAAGGAACTTGAAAATGATTTTTTACTCTTTTTACCGGACGACATTGAAAGACATAATAAGGAACTACTCCTATTTGAACTAAACTCTTTTTTAACTCCGATAAAACTTTAGGATTATCATTAACTCCTCTTAATAAAACAGTTTGATTACTAGTAATTACTTTAGAATCTAAAAGAGCATCGATAGCTTTTTTTGATTCTGGTGTAATTTCTTTTGGATGATTAAAATGAGTAACTAAATAAATTCTTTTATTTACGGTTGAGTATTTTTTTAACATATCTAAAAGAGCTTTATCTTCATAGATTCTCATAGGATAAAAAACAGGGGTTCTACTTCCAATTCTAATAAACCTTAAGTGAGGTATTTCAGATAACTTTGC
>DQVG01000090.1 GCA_015661865.1 Desulfurobacteriaceae bacterium | reverse complement strand
CTTAGAAATACTAGAAAAGATGATTTAGCTTTATTTTTAAGTATTAGTAATATTAAGCTAAAAAAAGTAACACCTGAAACTGTTCCTCTTTTAGTATTGATACCTGCATATATGGTAAGTGAAATTAGAACAGCTTTAGAAATAGTTTTTCTAATTTATCTTCCATTTTTCGTAATAGATGTGATTGTTGCAACTATATTAATGGCAATGGGAATGATGATGATTCCTCCTATGATGATTTCTTTGCCTTTTAAGATTTTATTACTTGTTGTCTCAAATGGTCTTGAATATCTTATAAGAGCTCTTATAGAAACTTACAAATAATTATTTAAATATTATTACAAAAATTTTTAAAATTATTTTCATAAAAGTCATCAAAAATAATCTCTTTCAAATCAAAAAGTTCAGCAATATCTTCATGTTTTACAAAATTTTTATGCGAAGTTTTTACTATATTCCCATTTTTTAAAAATATAAAATGATCTGCATAATTTAGAGAAAAACTGATATCATGTAAAACAGATATAATTAAAATTTTTTTGGATAGCTTTTTTAATAATTCAAAAAGTAAAATCTTATTTTTTATATCTAAATTATTTGTAGGTTCATCTAAAAGTAAAATTTTTGCATTTTGAGCCAAGGCCCTTGCTATCTGAACTTTTTGAAATTCTCCTCCAGATAAATTTTTAGTTTCTTTATTAGCTAAATGTTTAATTTTCAATTCCTCTAATATTTTTTCTATAACTTCAAAATCTTTTTTTGTTATCGCAGAAAAACCCTTTGAAGCAAGCCTACCTAAAAGTATAGTTTCATATACCTTCAAAGAGTTTCCAAAACTTTTTTGGGGGACATAAGAAATTAATTGTGGAATTTCCTTTTTATTTATTTTTTTCAAGTTTTTGCCCAAAATGAAAATATCACCCTTATAATCTCGAAAAATATTTGCTAAACATTTTAATAAAGTTGTTTTTCCAGATCCATTAGGCCCTAAGATAGCTACAAATCCACTTTTACCTATTTTAAAAGTTATGTTTCTTAAAATATTTTTATAATTTAAATTTCTAACTACAAGCATTTTTTACCTCTCAGTAATAAATATAAAAAAGTGGGAGCACCTAAAATAGAAGTTAAAATTCCAATAGGTAAAATTTGAGGAGCTAGTAAAGTTTTTGAAAATATATCTGCCAAAATAAGAAGGATACTTCCCGCTAAGATATTTAAAATAAAATAATAAGATATTTCCTTCCCAAACAAAAGCCTGGTCAAATGGGGAACAATAAGGCCAATAAAACCTATAATCCCAAAAAAGGAAACAGTTATAGAAACTAAAAAAGTAGCTAAAATTAGATTAATAATTTTTAATTTATTTACATCTACTCCTAAACTTAAAGCAACTTCTTCTCCTAATTCTAAGGAAAAAATTTTATATTTTTTCTTTTCAACATATATAAGTCCTAAAATTAAACAAATAAATAAAATTTTTAAACTAAAATAATTTGCCTTTGTTAAATCTCCAAAAGTCCAGTAAATTATGGCAGATAATTCTAAGTCACTTGACAAAAATTGTAAAAATAAATTAATGGCTCCATATAAAGATGATATGGCTACTCCAGCTAAGACTAAACTTAAATTATCAAGTTTTTTTATTTTATTAAGTAAAAATAAAATCATTACAGTGGAAAATGCTCCAAAAAATGCAAAAAAATAAATCCATTTACTTGCAAGTCCGAAAAATAAAATAGCAAAAGCAACCCCTAAAAGAGCTCCATGGGAAATTCCTAATGTATATGGACTAGCTAAAGGATTTTCCATACTTATTTGAATTAAAGCTCCCGAAAGAGCTAAAATACTCCCTGTTAAAGCCGCTGCTAAAGTCTCAGGAAGTCTTATATCAATAATTGTACTTTTTAAAAGCTGATTATCCTTAGAAAATAAGATTTTTATAATTTCAAAAAAATCTGCTTTAATTTCTCCTATGGAAAGATTAAGAAGAATTAAAAATATATTTATAAATACTAAAAATATAATCAATAATTTTTTATTTAATTTCAAATTGTTTAAAACCCCCAAGGTACTTTTTCATTTGAGGGTAGACATCTTTACCAAGCAAAAAAGTATAAATTTCTTTTGCTGTTTTTTCTATATCTAAATCCTTAAATTTATCAGGATAAATAATTTTTGCAATAAAGTAGGCATCTAAAAGAGCTGTTCCAATGTTTGTGTTATATAAGTTATAGGGAAAAATTTCATATACTTTATGATTCTTAAAAGCTATTAAATTTTTGTAAAAATTTTTATGATAATAAAGATCTCTTTTTAAAAGTTTTTTTCCACTTTTATCTATAAAGATGAATTTTGGATTTTTTAATAGAATATATTCCTTATTAACAAGTAAGTGACCACCTTTAGGTTTTATATTATCTACAATAGAAATAATATGATTTATTGTAAAAGGCGGCCATTTTGAATAAGAACTTTCTATAGAATGCAGACCTTTAAAAGCGATACATCCTACATAAACATTTTCCTTTTTTTCTTTTTTAGTTTTTTCATAAAGAAATTTAGCTTTATTTTTTATAAAACTAATAACTTCTTCTGCTCGATTCTCTTTATTTAAAGCTTTGCCTACAATCCTTATAGATTTATAAAGATTTTGATCAGTTAAAAAGTTTGTAAAATCTTTACCATAATTTATTGCTATAACAGGAATTTTTAACTTTCTTTGTAAGTTTTCAACATAATATTTTGGTCTAAAGGAAATAATAAGTAGATCTGGCTTAAAAATTTTAATTTTTTCTATATTTAAAATATCTTTAGGTCCTCCCTTTGCTACAATTGGAAGCTTTAGTAACTCCTTATGAGCAAGAATATAAGGCCTTCCCCATACAAATTTTTTTTCAAATTTCTCTATTCCAATTATCTTATTTGTTGCATTTAAATAAGCAACTATTCTTAAACTACCTGGACCTAAAGCTATTACTCTTTGAGGATAGTTTTTTAAAACTACAGTTCTATTATATATGTCTTTTATAACAACTTTAGAATATGCAGTTTGAAATAATAAGAGATATATAAGAATATATTCGGCTATCTTCATACTTAATCCCCTACTAGTAATACCAGTGTATGATTATATTATAACTCAATTTTAAATGTTATAAGAAAAAGCTTAGTTGAAAATTATAAAAACATTGAAAATAAGTAAGTTATTAAAAGATGGGTGATACTAGGAATTAGGAATAATATAGAATTTAGAATAAGATTTTTAATTAAAAATTTTTAATAAGAAAATAAATATAACTGGGAAATTTTTTAGGATATTTTAAAGTTTTCTCTTTTAATAAAACTTACGATCAGGTACTTAAAAAAAAAGACAAAAGTTAATATAAAGGGGCAAAAAGTGCCCCTTAAACAACAATATTTACAAGTCTTTTTGGAATGTAAATAAATTTTCTTATTTGCTTTCCTTCTATGTATTTTTTAATTTTTTCATCTTTTAATATAAACTCTTTTAATTCATTTTCAGAAATGTCTGCAGGAACAGTAAGTTTTGATCTTAATTTTCCATTTATTTGAATAGGGATTTCTATTTCATCTTTTTCTAAAGCTTTTTGACTGTATTTAGGAAATCTTTGATTAACAATAAAACCAAATTTTTTTTGAAAACCTAAAATATTCCAAAGCTCTTCGGTAATATGTGGAACAAAAGGAGACATTATTAAATTAAATAAATATGCTATTTCCAATTTTAAAGTAGGAGAAATGCTTTTTACCTTTTGAATTTCGTTTAAAAGCTCCATGAAAGAAGACACACAAGTATTAAACCTATCTTTTTCTAAATATTCATAAACCTTTTTTACAGTTTCGTGAAGTTTTCTTCTTAAATTTTTTTCTTCAGAAGAGTAATTTTTAGCTAGCCTTTCAAAATTAAAATCGAAAGTATCTATTAAGCTTTCTATATCTTCCTTAAAAGAAATCATAGTATCATAGTATCTTTTTAAAAATCTATAAGTTCCTTCCAAACCTTCATCTTTCCAATCAAAATCTTTTTCCACAGGGGCAGCAAAAAGAATATAAAGTCTAACTGGATCTGCTCCATACTTTTCAAGCATTTTTTCAGGATCTACTACATTAAGTTTAGATTTACTCATTTTGGCAGATTCTGCTAAAGGAGTATCTTCTAAAGCTTTCAAAATGTTTTCTATTTCATCCTCTTTTAAAGAAAGGGCCTTTAAAAAAAGTAAAAAATTATCTTCAGAACCAATAAAGTTATCTTTTAAAAATTTATCTAAAGTTATATTACTTATATCTTCAGAAATATTTATATCTTGGGAAAGTATATTCTTTTCTTTTAAGAGATTAATAAAATCTTTTAAAGAGATATTTAAATTAGACTCATCTAAGTTAAGAAATTTAAAAATATTTTTCATTGGAATCCACTTTTTATTTACCATCCCTTGAGTAACTAAAACATAGAAAGGTTCACCTTTTTCAAAAAATAATTTTTGTTTATGCTCTTTAGGAATATCATAAAGTTTTATATCTCTTAAGGCTTTCATAAAAAATCTTGAATATAAAAGATGTAAAACTGCGTGCTCCACTCCTCCAATATATTTATCTACTACCATAAAGTAACTTACATCATCTTTTTCAAAAGGTTTATCTTTACTTTTTGGAGAGCAAAATCTTAAAAAATACCAAGATGAATCTACAAAAGTATCCATAGTATCTGTTTCTCTTCTTGCAGGTTTTCCACACTTAGGACAAATAGTTTTTACAAATTTTTCATTTCTTTCTAAAGGGTTTCCGGGCTTGGAATAATCTACTTCATCGGGCAATTTAACAGGTAAATCTTTTTCAGGAACAGGAACTACTTTACAATTTTCACAATAAATAATTGGAATAGGTGTTCCCCAATATCTTTGTCTAGATATATTCCAATCTCTTAATCTATATTGAGTTGCAAAATCCCCTTTACCCAAAGATTTTAAATATTTAGTTATTTCTTTTTTTGCCTCTTCATTATAAAGCCCACTAAATTCAGCCGAATTTACCAAATAACCCTTATCTTCATAAGCCTTTTCAAGGTCTTTTTTTGGATGATAATTTTGCAAGATTGCTAAAAACTCATCTTCACTTAAGTTTTCTTTTAATTTTTTAAATTCTTCTTCAGGGATAATTACTACTTTTATAGGAAGATCATATTTTTTGGCAAAATCAAAATCTCTTTGGTCATGAGCTGGTACAGACATTACCGCACCGGTTCCATAATCAAAAATAGCAAAATTAGCTAAATAAATAGGAAATTTTTCTCCCGTAATAGGATGAATAATATTTGTTCCAATATCAACTCCTTCTTTTTCAAAATCTCCTCGAAATCTTTTTTTAAGATCTAGTTTTTTAACTTTTTCTATGAATCCATAAACCTTATCCTTTTTTTCTTCAGATGCTATTAAAGGAGCCAAAGGATGTTCTGGAGCTAAAACTAAATAAGTTACTCCAAATACAGTATCTGGTCTTGTTGTAAATACACGAATATAAAGACGATTATCTTTTATAAAAAATCTATTTTCATATTCTTTAGATAAATTTTCTATTTTCTCTTTAAGCTCTTTATCTAGTTCTATATCAACTTCAAAATCTATATAAGCTCCCTTAGATTTTCCTATCCAATTTTTTTGCATAATTCTTACTTTTTCAGGCCACTTATTTTTCAATATTTCTAAATCTTCTAAGAGCTCTTTGGCATAAGCAGTTATTTTAAAAAACCAAGAAGGAATTTCTTTTTGTTCTACTATACTTCCACATCTCCAACATCTACCTTCTTCACTTACCTGCTCGTTGGCAAGTACAGTTTGGCAGGAGGGACACCAATTTACATTAGTTTTTTTTCTATAAACTAACCCATTTTCCAAAAACTTTAAGAAAATGTATTGATTCCATTTATAATAATCTTCATTACAAGTAGCAATTTCCCGATCCCAATCGTAGGAAAACCCAAAAGCTTTTAATTGTTTTTTCATATAGCTTATGTTATCTAAAGTCCATTTTTTAGGATGAACCTTATGCTTTATAGCTGCATTTTCAGCCGGAAGTCCAAATGCATCCCATCCCATAGGATGAAGAACATTGTAGCCTTGCATTCTTTTAAATCTGGCAATTACATCTCCTATAGTATAATTTCGAACGTGGCCCATATGTATTTTTCCACTTGGATAAGGAAACATTTCCAAAACATAGTATTTTTCTTTACTTTCATCTTTTTCTACCTTATAAACTTTATTTTCTTCCCATATTTTTTGCCATTTCTCTTCTATTTTTTTAAAGTTCATATTTATATAGCCTCCTTTCTTTAAGGTTTTTCAAAACAATTATAATAGAATACTTTTAAAGGAAAAAGAAAGCCTAAGCTTATTTAAAAAAGAAAAATCTCAGATAAAAAATAAAACAAACTTTATAAAATTTGAAAATACTTATCAAAATTTTCCTTCCAATCCTTAGGAGAATGGCGAGTCTTTTGAACTATGTAAAGGGCTAAATCTTTTAAAGTATCTTTTGATAAATTATATTCTTTACCATTTACAACCAATAAACATCCACCTTTGAAATTGGGTACAATCAAAATATCTTTTTCGCTTTTTAATTTTCTCAAGGCTTGATTTTCTTCCCAGTTTCTGGCAAGGATGCAAATTAAATTGTTATGCTTAAAGTGTTTCCCCACTTTTAAAAGTTTACATGTGTGCAAATTTAATAAATTATTATCTAAATATAGCTTAACTTTTTGTGAAAAATTTGGATCGGTAAGTAAACATCCTCCAGCAGGTTGAGGTAATTTAGTTTTATCTAAATTAAAAAGTTTTATAAGTTCTTCTTGTTTCTTTCTTCCTCGCCCTCTTATATCAAAAAAATCTTCTTTTTTTATATAACCTTGCTTTTCATATTCTGTTTTACAAAGAAGTTTGGCACTCAAAGGTCTAAAAATAAGATTTTTTAGGTTAGCTTCTTTTTCTATAATTGAAAAAGCATCTTTATGTTGGGAAAATGGCCTTTGACCTAAAACTTCCCCAGAAGCTAAAATAAATTTGTTTGGAGGAAACAACTCTTTTAATTTTTTAAACATTAAGATTTTACAATCCAAACAAGGATTTAAATTTTTTCCATAACCAAATTTAGGAGATTTTAAAACTTTTAAAAATTCTGGAGTAATATCATATACAAGAATCTTTTTATTTATTAAATCTTCAAAATATTCTAAGTTCTCTTTTCCAAAAAAAGATGTTTTAAAATGAACTGGAATAACTTCAAAACCTGCTCTTTGTAAAGCAAAGTAAGCTAAAATACTATCTAATCCTGTTGAAAACATTAAAGCAACTTTTTTCATATACATTACTCCCCAAATAAAAATTATAAGCCTTTATAGCATATAAAGCCTCTTGGAAGTTGATTATAATCAACATAAATCTCTACCTTAGTATATAAGTCTTTTAAAAAAGATTTCAAACTTCTAACCTGATAAGGAGCACACTCAAATATATATATTCCATTTTCTTTTAAAACTTTATAACTTTCCTTAGCCCAAAGTTTTAAAAGCTCCAAAGATCCAAATAATGCTATTTTAGGTTCATAAAGACAAGATTTTTCTAAAAAAGGAGAATTTCTTTCTACATAAGGTGGATTTGAAAGAATTAAATCAAACTTAAACTCTTTTACTGCCTTTAAAGAATCTTGTAAAATTAAAGGAAATTGAAGGTTATGATATTTTAAATTTAATTTACAAACTTTTAAAGCATTTATAGAAATATCACTAAAACATATAAAAAAATTGCTTATATTTTTCTTTTTAAGCTCCTTTGCTAAGGAAATTCCTATACATCCACTTCCGCAGGCTAAATCTAAAATATGTATTTTTTGAGTACCATAAAGTTTTTTTCTTTTTAAAACTAAACCCAAAGCAATTTCTACAAGATGTTCCGTATCTTTTCTGGGAATTAATACGTTTTCATTTATAAAAAATTTATAACCAAAAAAGTAGGTTTTTTTTAGTATATATTCTATAGGATAGTTTTTAGGATATTTTTTAATAAGAGAACCATACTTTTTTATATATTTTTTTAATTTTTCAAAATCTTTATTTGTAAAGTTATACAAAGATTTTTCAAATAAATTTTCTAAAAATAAAATAAACCTATTTTTTTCCTCTATACTAAAATTTTCTAATTTTGAAGAGAGAAATTTTTTAAGCTCAAAGTAAATCATAATATTTATTTAATTTCTTTATACTTTCTTGCAAAAAGAAGATATGCTGTATGACCGATCATGAGATCTTCGGGACGAAACCTATCTGGGTTTATCCTGTATTTTCTAAGTAAAATTTCTGTGACTTCAAAGTCTGCAAAGGGTAATTCTTTTAATTTTTTTAAAATTTGGCAAACTTGATTGGTTGTAGGACATAAAAAACCTATATATTTTCCTTCTTTTAAGAGCTTGCTTGCTTTATCAATAAAAGGCAGAGGATCTTTAACATCTATAAAAATAGCATCAAATTTCTCGTCTTCGTTATACTCTAATATCGTTCCTAAATGAAATTCTACTTGTTTATCTAAAGATAATATCTCTAAATTTTTTTTAGCATTTTCCAAAAACTTTTCTTCTTTTTCAAAAGTAATTACTTTTCCAGTATCCCCAACAGCCCAAGCTAAAATGCTGGTTAAAGCTCCTGAGCCTGTTCCAAACTCTAAAACTTTATCTCCTTTTTTTATATTTAACTTTAAGGCAATATATGCACTATCTTTGGGATAAATAATTTGGGTAAGCCTTTTTAGTTTATATAAAATAAAATCCATTAAAGAAGGAGAAAATACAACATAATCTTTTCCTAAATGAGTTTTTAAAATATCTCCCTCCTTAGCTTTAAATAAATCTTTATAAGAAATTTTTCCATCTTTTGTAGTATAAAATTTGTTTT
>DQVG01000067.1 GCA_015661865.1 Desulfurobacteriaceae bacterium | reverse complement strand
TTATACTCCTAGTAAAGAAACTATAGAAGATGTAGCAAGCTTTTTAAATCTTTCCAAAGAGGATACGGCCAAGGCTATGGTTTATGTAGTCGATGGAAGACCTATTTTAATTTTTTTAAGGGGGGATTATGAGGTTAATGAAATAAAATTAAAAAAAGCCTTTAAAGCAAATGAAATTAGATTAGGAGATGAAAATTTATTAAAGGAACTAAACCTTGTTAAAGGTTATATTGGACCCATTTTAAGTAAAGAAACTTTAGAAAAATTAAGAGAAAAAAATGGGCTTATAGTAGGGGATATTTCCCTTCTTTCTAAAAAAGTCCTTTGTTTTGGAGCAAATAAAAAGGATTATCACTTTAAAAATTTGGTTATGTTTAGAGATTATAAACTTGATACTATCTTAGATATTTCGGAAGCTCAAGGAAAAGATTGGGAAAGGTGTCCCGAGTGTCTTTCTAAAATTGATTTTTATAAAGGTATAGAAGTTGGCCATATCTTTATGCTTGGAGATAGATACTCTAAGGCTATGAACGCTACCTTCATAGATAAAGATGGAAAAGAAAAGTATATTATTATGGGATGTTATGGGATAGGGATAAGTCGTATAATGGCAGCATCCGTAGAGCAATCTCATGATAAAGATGGAATTATTTGGCCCATATCTATATCTCCTTATCAAATTCACCTTATCTGTGTAAATCCAAAAGATGAGGATCAACTTAAAACAAGTGAGATGTTATATAAAAAATTAAAAGAAAAAAATTACGAAGTTCTTTATGATGATAGAAGTGAGGTTAGAGCCGGTTTTAAATTCAAAGATGCAGATTTAATTGGAATACCCATTCAAATTATAGTTGGAAAGAAAATTAAAGATAACAAAGTAGAAGTTAAAATAAGAAAAACTCAAGAAAAGATAGAAGTTGATTTAAAAGATATTTTTGAATATATTAATAATATAATTAATAGTAAAGAAAAAAAGAAAATATAAAATTATAAATCTAAAACTAAATAAGGAGCTAAAAACATGTGCATTGCCGTACCTATGAAAATAATTAAATTAGATTATCCTCTTGCAATTGCTGAAGCTAAGGGTGTAAAAAGGGAAATAGGAGTAAATTTAATTCCTGAAAAAGAGTTAAAAGAAGGAGATTATGTCTTAGTTCATGTAGGTTATGCTATTCAAAAAATATCTGAGGAAGAATTTAAGGAAATTTGGAAAGCTTATGAAGAAATAGAAGCTGCTTTAGAAGAGCAGACTCCTACAGTAGATATGGATACTTTAATGAAAGAGTATAAAAAAAGTTTTTCTAATGAAGATAAAAAATAGATATAAAAGTTTTAATTTTAAAAATAAATTGTTTTTCTATATTTAATTTCTATAAAATATTTTTACAAAATATCATATAAGATAAAAATATTTAGCTTTAAAAAAGTGAAAAATTTAACTAAAATGAGAAAGGGGGAAGAAGTTCCCCCTTTTTTAAAAGTTAATATTATCTTCTATTCCTGCAAGTTCTTCATCCGTTAAAGAATCTAAAGCTTCTTTTACTTTTTTAATAGCAGTATAGTAATCATCTTCTATTTTTCTTACATTTTTACCATATACTTTTTGGATTGCCTTTCTTAAAATTTCACCTTTTAAAAGAGCATTTGTAAATCCTAAACGATTGTAAACTTCATTAACTTTTTCATAAAGTTCATACAATGCTTTTGCTCTTCTTCTTCTTTCTTCTTGGGCATCTTCAAGTTTTAAACTTAAGAATTCATCTACCTTTTTTATAAAGTTATTAAAAAGAGAAGCCGGAAATCTTTTGTTTATTTCCTCAATAATAAAACCAAATGTAATATATTGAGGTTCATCTACATAGAAAGATAGTTCACTTTCTTCCATATCAGGTCTATCTTCTACAAATTTTCTATAAAGTCTATAAACTTGAGCACTTTTTTCCTTTACATTTGGGGGTTTTTCGGTATTAAATTCCATAAGGTTATATACTAATTCTTTTGGAATATAAATAACGGGAATTACATCTACTCCCAATTCTTTAGCTGCAATAAGTCTATGTTGACCATCTATTACAAAAGTTTTTCCTTCATCTTCATAAACAATAATAGGATGGATATATCCTATTTTTTCCATAGATAAAATAAGTTTTTTTATAAGACTTTCAGATGGATCTCTTTGAAAGGGAGGGATATGAATTTCATTAATAGGAATAAGTTTAAATTCTAACTCATAACCCTTTATAGGTTCCTTATATTTAAAACCTTCCATGTTTTAGCCTCCTTATATTAAAATGTATTTTTTTAATCAATTTATTAATAAAAGTAAAATATCAATAATTTATCTTAACTAATTTTTCTAAATTATACTATAAAAAAATTTAACTTTTTAAGTTTAATATTACTTTCCTTTAAACTTTTTGATTATTAATTTAGATTGTTAAATTAACAAAATAAATTTACTTAAAACTTAAAAGTTCATTTAATTTTAAATAATTATAAAGATAAAAAGATCCGAAAAATATATTAACTTTATTTTTTAAATAAGAGCTAGATATTTGATAAGGATATAAGTTTTTTAAAACAATAGAGTTATTTACAAGATATATATTTTTAGAAAGTTTTTTTAAAGCTTGTTTGTTTTTAACTATCTTTAAAAACTCATCAAATTTTAAAGCTCTAAAATAAGGAATAGAGATAAAATGAAAGTTAGAGTTTTTAAAAGTCTTAAAAAATTTATTTATTATGTTAATTTCCTTATCTTTCATAAAAGTGAAGAAAAAGTTTAGAAAGTTATTTTTCCTATAATTTTTTAAAAATTTATATAATCTATATAAGCTTTCTTCGTTATGAGAAACATCAAATAAAAGTACTTTATTATCAAAAGTTAGTTTTTGAGTTCTAAAAGGAGGATAATCTTGAGAATTAATAAAAATAGAGGAAATATTTACCTTTTTACCTTTAAACATTTCAAAAAAAGCTTTTAAAGCTAAAGCTATAGCCTTATGATTATGAAAAATATCTTTTTCTAAATTTAATTTAATAGTTAAGTTTTCTTTTCTATCTAAGAACTTATCATCTTTAATATAAAAATCCTCTTCGTATACATATATAGAATTCGTAAATTTCTTTGCTAAATTATAAAAAGCTTTTTCTCCCAAAATTAAGGTAGAGTTTTTTCTTACCGCCGAAAGTTTTTCAAAAGCAATTTTTTCTAAAGAGTTTCCTAAAATGTTTGTATGTTCTTTTGATATAGAAGTAAGAATATATAAATTGTGGGAAATTGCATTTGTAGCATCTAAGCGTCCACCCAAACCTGCCTCAAATATTACTATATGAGTTTCTTTAAAAAGTTTTAAAGCTAATAAAAAAGTAGCTTCAAAATAAGTTAATTTATATTTTTTTATTATAGGTAGAAGGTCTAAAAAAGATTTGTCAATTTTAGAGGTATCAAAAAAGTTAAAATTAATTAAAAATCTTTCCTTAAAAGAAAATAAATGAGGAGAGGTAAATAAACCTACTTTCAAATTAGGAAAATATTTAAACATTAGACTTTTTAATAAATAAGCCGTAGAACCTTTTCCGTTACTTCCAAGAATAAGAATAGTAAATTTATTTTGATATATAGATTTAAGCTTAGCTTCTAAAATAGCTTTTTTTATTCTATCTAAAGAAAAATCCCAAACGCCTTCATACTTTTCAAAAAATTTTTCAAATAAAGTTTTTTCGTTTTTTAAAGAAATTAACCTTTTTACTTTTAAAATATTTTGATAATCTTGCATCTTTAAACACATTTATAAAGAGAAAATAAAATTTCATCTTCTGACAAAGGTTTTCCTTGAGTGGTTAAGTAATTTCCAAACATAATTCCAGAAACTATGGTAGAAAGTAAATAATTTTCTTTTTCAAACACAACTTGTCTTCCCCCACACATTATAAAATTTTTATAAGGAAGATAAAGTCTAAATAAAGATAAATAAATAAGACCTTCTTTTAAAGTTAAAGGAGATTTATTTTCAAAAGGTGTCCCTTTTATAGGTACAAGAAAATTAACAGGAACTCCATCAGCAATATCTTTTACCGTTTCTAAAAGTTCCAAAGCATCTTTTAAACTTTCTCCCAATCCAAAAATTCCTCCACTACATACTTTTAAACCTATTTCCTTTGCATTTAATATAGTTTCTAATTTTTTGTCCCAAGGTAAACTAGAAATATATTTATAAATTCTTTTTGAAGTTTCCAAGTTATTATGATATCTATCTAAACCAGAATCTTTCAAAAATTTTAGCTCTTCTTTAGTTAAGATACCCAAAGATGCGCAAATTTTAAGATCTGGAAAATAGATTTTTGCTTTTTCAATCAAGACAGATATTTTTTTTATCTCTTCTTTAGATGGTCTAATCCCGGAAGTTACAAAAGAAAAATGTTTTATGCTATTTTGAGAGGCCCAGCTCAAAGCGGATTTAACTTTTTCCCAATTCAAAATATCATGGGGATTGATTTTAGCTTTGCTAAGTTTGGATTGGGAGCAAAATTTACAATCCCCTTTACAATTTCCAGTTTTTATACTTAAAATTGCGCAAGAATGCAAAAAATCTTTAAAAAACTCCTTACGTTTTAACTGAGCATTTTTTATAAAACTTCCAAATTCTAAAGGAGTTAAAGTTTTTGCAAATTCCTTTATGGTTAAATTTTCAAATTTAAAACCTTTGTCAAAAAATTTTTCTAAAACCTCCAATTTCCATAAACTGCAAAATTTTGTCAAAAATCAAGTTTTTTAGGACCGGTGGGGATAAGAATATTTTAGCATGTTTTTTTAGATTTTCAAGTTTAAAAAAGTTGTTATCAAAAAACTCAAAAAATTTTAAAAAATTCAAGAATTTCTTAGCATACAAGTAAAGTTTTGAAATGTTTGATTTTATATTAAAATAAAAAATTTCTATTTGAAGATAAATATTTTTAAAAAGATTTTCAAATAAAAATTTAAGTAAAAAGTAAAATAAAAAAAAAGTATTCGGATAAATAATAATTAGCTTTACAACAACAATAACAACAATAACTAATAACGAACTAAATTAACTTTAGACTTAAGTAAATAAGTGTTATTTATATCTGGTATGTGTATATATTATTGTTGTTATTAGGAATGTGGAAAAGTGGATAACTATGATAAACTATTGGCAATCTTAAAGAAAATTTTCCACATATATGTGGATAACTTATGTGGAAAACTTTTGTGGATATGTGGAAAAATTTTTTCTTCAAATTTTTCCACAATAAAATGTGGAAAACTTTTCCACATTTCCACATTGCAATGTGGAAAAAGTTAAAAATTTATTGATTTTCAATAAGAAGTTATCCACATATAGAAACTGACTTTTCCACACCCAATGTGGATAACTTGATGAAAAGCTTGTTAAGTATAAAGCTTATGTAAAGCCTAAATTTAAAGCTTGAAATTGAGAGAAAGTTTAGCTAAAATTCCTTTGAAAGGGCCGGTGGGGAGAAGCAGAGCCGCTTTCGGGCGTGACGGGCTAATTGAAATTTACTTAGAGGTGTGTTTCATGGCTATGAAAAAAGTTGCAATTGTTTTGGGTTCTAAAAGTGATCTAGAATACATTGAAGGGGCTAAGGAAGTTTTTGAAAAATTTGGAATTCCTTATGAAATCAAAATCTTATCTGCTCATAGAACTCCGGAAGAAACTGCTAAATTTGCAAAGTATGCCGAAGAGGAATTTGAAGTTATAATAGCTGCTGCAGGGTATGCAGCTCATTTACCTGGTGTTATTGCAGCTTATACTCTTTTACCAGTTATAGGAATTCCAATACCTTCTTCGGATTTAAAAGGAGTAGACTCTCTTCTTTCAATTGTTCAAATGCCTTCAGGAATTCCTGTAGCAACAGTAACTATAGGTAAAGCAGGAGCAAAAAACGCAGCTTACTTAGCCATTGAAATTATGGCCTTAAAGTATCCAAAATTAAGGGAACTTTTAAAGCAAGAAAGAGAAAAAATGAAACAAAAGGTTTTAAATGGATAAATCTTTTTTTGAAAATGATTTGGATTTTCTTCAAAGAAAACCCGAACTTTTGATTTTAGGAATAGGGAATTATCTTCTAAAAGATGAAGGTGTGGGAATTCATTTTTTAAAATATTTTCAGAAAAAATATAAACTCTGCAAAAAAGTTTCTTTAATGGAAGGAGGAACGTTAGGTTTAAATTTTTTACCTTATCTAGAAGGAATTCCCTACTTAATAGTTATTGATGCTGCTAACATAAAAAATGGTAAACCTGGAGATATAAAGGTATTTTCAAAAGAAGATATACTAAGCAATCGTTTACCTTTAAAATTATCCCCTCATGAAGTTCAATTTTCTGAGATTATTCAACTTCTGGAGATAAAAGGTAAATCTCCAAAAGATTGCGTTTTAATAGGTATTCAAGTTAAAGATATTTCTGCAGGAACAGATATATCCAAGGAATTAAAAGAAACTTTTCCTCAAATAGAGAGCTTAGTTTTAAAATATGCCCAAAAATTTTTAGGGGGAATTTCTGAATGCTTCCAAAAAAATTACTAAAAATAGCAGCAGATAAAATTTTTAAAGACCTGACAGAAAAAAATTATTTAATTTTAGATAATCCAGAAAAGTTTAAAGAAAATTTACATAAGTTGCTTTTAGAAGAGTATAAAAAAGAAAGAGAACTTGAAAGAAAAGTAGATGAGATTATTGAGCAAAATTTATCAGAAATAGATTTTGTAGGTATCTCAGTTAGAGAAGCCCGAAGAAAAATTTTAGATGAGCTATCCAAGAAAGAGGGAATTGTAATTGAAAAGCCTTTTGGAAGAACAAAAGCAAATTATTTAGCTAATAAAATTATGAAAATGATAGAAGAAGATGAAGATGTGGATTATACAATAGATAGAACTCAATTAAGGCTTAAAATATTTAATATTCTCATGTGGGTAGCAAATGAAAATAGAAAAATTATTGAAAATGTAAAAAGAAGAATAGCTTCTCACTCTAGACCTATTTATGAAGGAACTCCAGAATGGAAAGTTTTGTACGATAAATATTACAAGGAAGAATTAATAAAAAGAGGTCTTATAGAAGTTGAAGATTAGATATGGGAAAAGTTTTTAATTTATTAAACGATGTAAAAATTCTTTTAATATTATTTTTACTTATACTAAGTTTTATTCTTTATAACGTAAATATCAAAAATATGAAAAAATCTGATATAAATGCCTTAAAAAAAGTTGAAGCAAAATTAGATAAAGAACTTCTTTATTGGAAAGAAAAAAATAAAATTTTGGAAGAAAAAATAAAGTTACTTCAAAGTGAAATTGGAAAAGCTAAAGTTTATGATCAAATTCTAAAAAAAGATTTTATCAGATATCCTGAAAATGAAACTCCCAAAGTTTTAATATTTGAAAGTAATTTTTAGATATTTTTCATTTTAAGAGTAAGTATTTACATTATCTAAACTTCAAATTATTTTTAATAATAAAATAAATTTAAGTTGAGACAAATTTAAAATTCTAAATAACTAGTTATTTTACATAGTAAAAGTAAAATAGTAGTAATAAAACAAAGCAATAAAATTATAAAATTATTATAATAAAAAGGTAAATTCTAGATTTCAAACTTTTTAACAAAGTATTTAAGAAAAATAAATCTATAAAATCTTTTATTATTAACCTGTTTAAAAACTAGTTTTATAAAACAAAAAATATTATTTACTTAAATTTTTTCCTTATACTCGCACCAACCTAAAGTGCACATTTTAGAAGGTAAAAATAGTATTTTGGAAGGTAAGATATCATAATTAAGGTGTTTAATTAGCTTTTCTCTAACTTCTTTTATTCTCCAGAAAAATAAAAGCTTTGCTCGT